>ONXZ01000071.1 GCA_900321905.1 uncultured Eubacteriales bacterium | reverse complement strand
GATAAGTCCCATAAATTTTACCCCTTTCTTAATGAAAATAATATAGGTTATCTCACTTTAATTATATATGAAGTCGAATTGTATTTCAATTAAATCACCCACAATAATAATGCACAAATTAATTTGCATTTCTTTGTGCAAAACGTAGAAACGGGCAAAAATTTAAACAAATTTCGCCAAAAGTGTGATTTTGCCCCCCTCAAATGTGACTAATAATTGGAAGCACAAATAAAGGAGGGAAAAATATGAAAAAAATATGCTTCATTCTTATGGCGTTTGTTATGCTGCTCACGCCTGTCACAGCGCAGGCGGCAACGCCAAATGCGCCCACGTTTTCCACCGACAGCGGCGTGTATCAGGACAGCGTAACAATCGTTTTGCGCTCAGGCAGTTTGCTCAACACCGTTTATTACGAGATATATGAATACGGTTTGAGCAATATGGAAGGCGAGTTGAAACAGGCAAAAACAAAATACACCTTGCCCTTTAAGATTACCGAGTCCTGCTACATTGAAGCGTGGTCGGAACGCGACGGCGAGGGAAGCCAGATTGTAACAAACCGTTACTACATCAGGTATTCAAGCGACGAGGGCAGGTTTACCGTTGACGAAAACGGCACGCTGACCGCCTACACAGGCAACTCGCCAAACCTTGTAATCCCTGATGAGGTGGACGGAATACCTGTTACCGCAATAGGCGACAGTTGTTTTGAGCAGTACGACAGGGTGCATAATTTGAAGTGGTATAACGAGGACAACTACTCAAACTATTTAAAAACTGTTACTCTGCCCGATACCGTTACCCATATTTGCAGTTTTGCATTTGCTGCTTGTGTAAACCTTACCGATGTTTACGGCGGACACGTTCAGCAGGTAGACAATAACGGCTTTTATTATTGCGAAAGACTGAAAAACATTGATATGTCGCATATAACAACGCTGGGTAAAAGTGCGTTTTCAGATACCGGGCTTGAGCAAATTGACAACGACAGCATTACAAATATAGACAATGGCGCTTTTTCAGGATTAGAGGTCGAAACTATTTCACTGCCTAATCTTACAAGTTGCGGAACAGATGCATTTTCGGAATGTGGCAACATAAAGTATGTTAATTTACCTAAACTAACAAAATTCACAAGGAACATATTCCGGCTCACATATCCTGTTATGATTAACGCGCCGTCGCTCACAGAAGTGGACAAAAACGCTTTTTATCATAACGATTATGCGCCGACAGGTGATTACGCACCTATAGGCATACACGCGGCAAAACTCGCAGGGGCGCTCGGCGGCTCAATCAGACTGTCGGACAGCGGTTTGCGGTTTGGCTTTAACTGGGACAATAGTACTGATTTGGAAGCGCATTTCGGCGAAAATATCGAATACGGTTTTATTTATGCGTATGATGATACGGACGATTTGATGTTTAACCAGATGAAACAGGTTGAAAACGGCTACAGCAAAGTTGCAACAAAGCATACCGACAAAGACGGCAAAACCTCGTTTAACCTTGTGTTCACCGATATACCCAAGGCAAACTACGACACAAAGATTTCCGCAAGGGCGTATATAAGGATATATAACTGGTACTTTTATTCCGATATTCTCACACGCTCGTTCAGCGATGTGGCAAAAGCTGTGCTTGAGGATCCCGACATTGACCAAAGCACAAAAGATCAACTGAACAATTTGTTGGAGGGTTAATTATGAAAGAAGAATACACAAAACCAACAACTCAAATTGAAGAATACGAAACCGCAGACATAATAACAACCAGCACCGTCGGCGTTGACGACGAGGGCTGGATTAATAAATGGTATTAAAAAGGAGGATACTATGAAAGAGCAATACTTTAAACCTGAAACCGAACTTGAAAAGTATGACGCCGTTGACATTCTAACCGCAAGCGGCGACGTTCAGGACGATGACAATGACGTGCCGTTCGGTTCATAACGCTAAGTTTGCGGTTGTATTTGCCGTGATTTTGTCGGTGCTTGCAGGCGTGCTAATCGCCTGCAAGTCGGGCGCGGCAGGCGGCGTGCAGACTACGGCTGTCACCTCGGTAAAAACGACTGCAAAAGAGGACTTACCTATGCAGAACACCACAAAAGAATTCGACACGACTGCGGAGAGCGAAATTATCGTCACGCGTGATAAAACGCCGAACAGCGACAACGACGTGTTTTTTGATGAACGAGAAGCCGAGGTTACTACGACAGCAAAGAAAAACCAAAAGAAAAAGACGGCAACTACCGCCCCAAAAGACACCGCCGTTAAACAATCAACAACCGCCGCTGACAGCGAAACAGAGCCTGAACAAGTTACCGACAAAGACGGCTTTATCAACCGCTGGTACTGATAAAAATTATTTGACTTACCTTTGTATTACTACTATAATAGTATGCGGAGGAGATAGTTATGAGGAATGTTAACCGAACAAAAGCAGCGGAATACCTTTTTGGACTGCTGGTTATCGGTATCGTGCTTTTTGTTTCGCTCAACACGGCTGAGGCGAAAAAACTTTTAAATTACGGCATAACTATAATGACGCCGTTTATCTACGGTTTCTGCATTGCATATGTAATCAACCTTCTTGTTAAACAGTTTGACGGAATGTTCAACAAGCACGCGCTTAAAAAAGGGAACGAACCTAAAACAAAGCGCAACAGAGTTTTTTCAATCATTCTGGCGGTGCTTGTTTTTGTAGCGTTCACCGCGCTCACGTTTGGAATGATTATACCAAACCTTAAAAATACAGTTATCAGTTTTTACAAGCGCGCACCCGAACTGTGGCAGAACTTCCTTAATTTCATTGACGGATTCAAGGTTAAGCAGCCAAAACTCTCCGGCGTTATCACCAAGGTCGAAACTGAGATTGACGGCTATTACGCAAAGGCAACCAAGTGGCTCAGCGGCAACTGGTCAAACATTCTTTCAAAGGCACTCACAGGTATTAAGAGTGCGTCAAACGTGGCGTTCAACTTTGCAATCGGCTCTGTTATCGCATTCGGCATGCTCCTTTACAAAGAACAACTTGTTAAAGAAGTTTATATGATTATGCGTAAAATCCTGCCTAAAAAAGAGTACGGCTATTTTTGCTATGTGCAGGAACTTGCAAACAAAAAGTTTCAGATTTTCCTTAAATACAACGTTATTCAGGCAGTTATCACAGGTGCAGGCACATTCCTTGTAATGCTTGTAACAGGTATGCCGTACAAGGTTTCAATCACACTGCTGATAACGGTAACACAACTTATTCCGATTATCGGCGCTATCGTCGGCACGGCTGTCAGCGCACTGCTAATCGCGGCGGAAAGTCCTATAAAAGCAGTTGTCTTTGTAGTGCTTTGTGTAATCGTTCAGCAACTTGTTGAAAAACTGATTAATCCGCACCTTATGGGCAAGGAACTCGATATGCCGGGTCTGCTCACCTTTATTGTTATCTGCCTTGGCGGCAAGCAGTTCGGCTTGGTCGGACTTATCTGCGCAGTGCCTGTTGTGTCGGTTCTGTACGATATTTACACAATCAAAGTACGCCCCAAACTCAAGGAGCAGACAGAAAAACAAATTAATTTTAAAAAATAAACAAAGCGCACCGACGGAACATAAATTCCGACGGTGCGCTTTTTCTTTTTATTGAAGCGCCTGCATTATCAGTTGCGCTATAAATACTGCGCCTGACGCGCCGAGCGCTACCGTGAGCAGTCCCTGTTTAAAGTACGCCAAAATCAGTGCAACCGCCACGCCCGCAACTGCGGTAACGGTGCTTCCTGTTGCATAAAACACGGCAGGCACAGTCATCACGGCAAGCACCGCGTACGGCATATAGTACAAAAACGAGAGTAAAAATTTGTTTTCGATTTTCTTTTTTATCAGCACAAGCGGCACAGCGCGCACGAGATATGTCACCAGCGCCATTGTTGCAAGGTAGGGTAAAAACGCGTTAAAGTTCATCGGCTTCGCCCTCCTTGTTTTCAGTATCAACGGGGAACAGCCACGCCGCAATTCCTGCCGCAACAACCGAGCAGATTATAATTACAAATCCCGACTGCACTTTTGACAGAAGCGGCACATACCTGAACGCGCAACTCATAGCAATAGCCATTATCACGCACAGCAAAACGTGCTTGTCCTCTTTTGCCACAGGCACAACAATAGCGATGAACATTCCGTAAATCGCAATGCCGAGCGCCGATATCACCACAGCGGGCAGTATGCTGCCTGCCACAGCGCCGATTATCGTGCCTGCGCTCCAGCCGATGTACGGTGTGAGTATCAGACCGAACATATAAGTCCTGCCGACTTCTTTTTTTGACGAAGCCACGGCGAACACCTCGTCCGTGTTGATGAACGCTATCAAAAATCTGTCGCGCATTTTAACTGTGCCGTCGAGTTTTTGCGACAGCGACACGCTCATCAGCGCATAGCGCATATTGATAACAAATTGCGACAGCGCAAGTTCAATCAGCGTACCGCCCGAAACCATTATCGGCACCGCCGCAAGTTGCCCTGCGGAAGTTACGTTGGTCATCGAAATCAGCAACGCTTCAGCCGCCGTCAGCCCGTTTGATACAGAAAAAATACCAAATGCAAAGGCTACCGAAAGATAGCCGAGGCAGATTGGTATTCCGTCAATTATTCCTTTTAAAAATGTGTTTTCTTTTGCCTGTTTCATACAAGCATAATAACACAGCGCGGACAATTCGTCAATTGACAAATTGCCCGCTTTTTACTATTTGTTGAGTTTTGATTTTAACGCCGCTAAATCTCTGCCGTTTATTATTCCGTCACCGTTGAGGTCAATGTCCTCGTCGTATGCGCTGTCACCGCGCTCGGCGCCCAGACAGTCGGCAAAACTAAACTGTTTGTCAAGTCCGCATTTGTCGCAGGTGAGCCGGAATTCCGCAGAATCTCTGACAGCAGTCACGTCTAAATTGTGACCGGTTTTTGCAGTGATATTATCTTTGTATGTGTCGCTGCATAGGGTGCAGGTGTATTCGTCATAGCCGTCCTCTGTGCAGGTCGGAGGCACGGTGGTTTTAACAAACTGATGTCCCGGCGCTTTAACCTCAGGCGCCTCGTCAGCAGTCAGCGTAAAGCTCGGCGCCGTTATGTATCCGTCCGTGTCGCAGGTTGCAGGGGTTACCTGCTCGGCAATGCTCTTGCCGCTTGTGTCAATCGGACCAACGCCTGCCATAGTAGGCGTGCAACTCAAAAGATACGGACTAAATATGTTTTTGCGCGAGATTTTAACTTCGTCAATACAGGTTTCACGGCGGTGACCCACATTGCCGCCAACTGACAGCGGCGTGTAAAATCTGTGGTACGCAATGAAGCACCTGTCGCTGTCTGCAAGATAGATAATCGACTGGTGACCTGTGGCGAGTATGCCACTGTCCGGGTCTTTTTGCACAAGGGTGCCGCGGTTGGTGATTTCACCCTTCAGCGATGAAGCCGTGCCGTAATTGATATGATAGTTTTCACTGCCTGTGTCGTCACACGACCAGTGGAAGTAGTATGTGTTATCCCGCTTGAACACCGCAACGCTCTCGCGGAACTCGTCAAGCCCGTAAATCATACGCAGCGACGACGTGTTAATGCTCGTCATATCGCTGTTCAGGTCAGCCATCGCCGCGCCGCCATTGCCAAACAGGATGTAAGAGTTATTGCCCTCGGTGTAAATTGCAGGGTCGATAACCTGACCGTAGTAGCCAAAGTCAGCGTCCGCCATCATTTTAGGACACAAAATCGGTTCGTCGCTTGCAGTGTATGGGCCTGCAGGGGACTCTGCCCACGCCACGCCGATTGCCATACCCTCGCCGTAAAGGCTCGTCATATCATCGCGCACACGTCCGCAAAAGTAGAAATAGTATTTGCCGTTTTTGCCCTCGATTGTCGGCGCCCAGGCGTTGCCGTCAGACCACGCGCAAGAAGCAATCTGCACGCCTTTTGCGTTAACTCCGGGCGCTTTGTCTTTGTTGTCGAGTATAACGCCCTCGTCAACCCAGTGTACCATATCTTTTGACGAAAACGCGTGGAACTGAGTGCCGCCCCAGCCGGGCGTGCCGTCGGTAGTGGGATAAATCCAGAACTTGCCGTCAAGCACGTCAATGTCAGGGTCGGCGTACATACCTGGCAAAACAGGGTTGTTTGCTGTACTTACAGTTTTGAGCGTGTATTGTTCGGTTTTGTCGCCGCACACAATTTTAACTGTGCGGTCGTATGTCAAATCAAGCGTTGCAGTTGCACCGATTTCTTTGTTATCAATATAAAATTTACAGTCGTCACTCAGCGAATTAAAACGCACAGGCACAGCCTTTGTGTTCTGCCTGCGCTGCACAATCGCGCTGATTGTGCTGCTTGAGCGGTCAATGGTTGTCTGCACCGCCGTGTGACTGTCAGTGCCTGAAACGCCGTCAAGATTATTCACCACTTCGCCCACGGTTGCGCTTATCAGCAGCGGCAGGTGTGCAGTCGCGCGTTCTTTAATCACAGTAGAATCAACCACCTTATCGTAAACTTCAAAATTGTCAAAGCAGCCTTTAAAATAACCGTCGCCGTCGTAGAACGATTTGCCGAGATACGCAAGCAGATTGCTGCCAAGGTCGCTCACGCGTATACCCGTGTTGTTGTTTGTGGCGGCAAGTACGCCGTTTGAATAGAGTTTGCAGGTAGTGCCGTCAAACACAAGCGCCACGCTCACCCACGCGTCGCTGTAATCAATCACAGTGCGCACTTCCTGCTCGCTGTAGTATGAGTTCAGCGTAATCGCGTTGCGTATTTCGGAACCGCGCACGCGGAAAAAGTCGTACTTCGTGCTGTCCTGATTGCCGCCGTTCATTTGCGGCTTAACGTCAAACATAACTGTCATTGTGTCCTTGCCGTCAAAAAATCCCTGCGGCAAAGAAGCGTAGGTGTCGCTTGTGCCGTCAAGCGACAGAACATTGCTCTTTCGGTCGCTGTCATAGGCAGTCGCGGCGTTACCGTTTAGCGTTGGCAAAACGGTGTTGTCCTCAAACGTGTAGCGCAAAACAGGCACGTCAGGCAGGTTTGCGCCGGCTATCTCGGCAATTCTGCTTGCACCGAGTGCGGTGTCGTACACCTCAAAGTTGTCAAAACAGCCGTTAAAGTAACCGTCGCCGTCATAAAGCGACTTGCCAAGGTATGACAGCAGGTCGCTGCCGAGGTCGCTGACGTTAATTGTGGTGTCGCTGTTTTCGCTTACAAGCGAGCCGTTAACGTAAAGCTTCATATTCGTGCCGCTGTAAACAAGCGCAATGTTGTTCCAGATATTGCTGTTATAAATCTGCGCCGCAACCTCATGCTCGTTTTGCCACGACCAGCGTGTTATCGCGTTTCGTATCTCGTTATCGCGAATACGGAAAAAGTTGTAAGCCTCGTTATCTTTGCCGAAGCAAAACGTAAAATAATTGCCGCCGTTCATTTGCGGCTTAACGTCAAACATAACTGTCATTGTGTCCTTGCCGTCAAAAAATCCCTGCGGCAAAGAAGCGTAGGTGTCGCTTGTG
>ONXZ01000260.1 GCA_900321905.1 uncultured Eubacteriales bacterium | reverse complement strand
CCGTTTTTATAATAGAGATTATAAGTATCCTCTTGAGAACAAAATCTTTCGCCTACCATATAGAACACAATCTTATACTGAGTATCACTCACCTTTGTGTAAATTCCGTATGAATGAATTGCAAAAGAGCCTACGTTCTGTTCTTTTGCAGCCTCTGCCGCTGCGGACTGCTTGACAAGTTTGCCGATGTTAGGCTTTGGTAAGTTCGCGCTTGTAACCTGTTTTGTTGTAGATGAAGCGGTATCGTCCTGAATATTAAGGAAATCGTTGGAATTTGTGTAATCTTCAAACTCAATAACCTGATCACTATTTGACGGGTCATAAGTATAGTGGTACAAGTTGTTTGCGCCAATCGGCTCGTTCATATTGAGTGAGCAGAATGGGTCAGTAATAACCGGAACGCCGCGAGTAACGCCGTAGCAGGAATAAAAAGCGTCAATGGCTTCTGTTTCACTGCTGTATTTTGAATTGTAGGTAAATCCTCCGTTTTTGCTATCGTAGTACAAAAGAGTGTTACCGCTACTGATTTTTTCAGCAATAAATTCGTTAGTTTTTTTGAGTTCATCAATATCAATATCGCTATTATCAACTTTTAATCCCTCGGGCAAGGCTGAACTCATAGCACAGTAGCCGTCAGGGAAAAGTGAGTCATACCTGAAGTTTGAAACCTGTTTGAACTCACCGTCTGAATACGAATAAACATACGCATTGAACATAAAGCCTTCATAAGCGTTAAGGTGTTCTTCAATAATATAAACTTCGCCGTTATAATCAACGGAATACATACGGCTTTCCTCATATTCATTGCTATCGGTAACAATATAGTCAGGTTCTTCATACGAATCACATGAATCAACTTCTTCAATATCGTTTACAGTTACGTTTTGATTCTTTCGCGAGTGGTAACAAGTTACGCCGTATTTGAGTTTTTTGCTGCTCTTTTTCTTATAAGCAACCACGCATTCTTCAGAATTGTCGCCGTCAAGGTCTTTTACAAGTACAGAGTAAATGCCGTCGCTCTTTTTCTTTGCGGAATTTGCAGAGAATACGCCGATATCTTTTTTAACGCTTTTGCTGACAAACTCGGCATATGAATGGCGAACCGTTCCGTCGCTGAAATTATCGCCCGAACTGCCGCTGCCAAATACAAGAAACGCAACAATGCCGATGATAGCAATTGACATAACAACAGCCGCAATAATCAAAACAGCAACAAGTGTTTTATTGTTCTTCTTAACAGGCGGCGCCGGATAAAAAGCCTGAGGCGGCATATTTGCAGGCGCAGGGTTTTGTGCGTTCTGATAATTAGCATTCTTACAATTCGGACACTGTCCCGTTACTGAGTCTAAGACGCTGCCGCAGTACTTGCAATAATTCTGTTTCATACAATACTCCTATAAAATTACTTATATTATATTAATAATATCATATAAGAAAACACAATACAACAAGTTGAAAAAACTGATAAAAAATTGTAATTTTTCAGGGTTCGATTTCAATCATAAAAAATGCATCCACATCAAACGGTGTGGCATATATTGGGTGGACCTGAAGGGTTCGACTCCTATCATAAAAAATGCACCCACACCAAACGGTGTGGATGCATTTTTGGTGGACCTGAAGGGAGTCGAACCCTCGACCTCTGCAATGCGAATGCAACGCTCTCCCAACTGAGCTACAGGCCCAAACTATTGGTTCAGGTCTGTATTATAACACAAAATGTTAATGTTGGCAATATACTATGTAATTATATGTGTAAATAGTCAGTCGTTAAAGCGGTACAAATCCATGTAGTAATTGTAATTGGTACGATAAACCTCTTTATATGCCGGACTGTTTTGCATATGACGCGGCTATCCTTTTCCGTAAGGCTTTAGAAGTGAGATAAGAACGTTATCGCTGCTAATGCCTACCATACTGAGAAGCCAAGCGGTCAGTAAATATTTTATATATTATAACAGAAATCGACAGTTGAACACAATTGACACATACAACAAAAAAATATTTTTAACAGAAAAAATTTTACATATATTTATGAATAATGCACAAAAACGATTTATACAACAATCGTCTTTAAGCAATATCGCAA
>ONXZ01000167.1 GCA_900321905.1 uncultured Eubacteriales bacterium | reverse complement strand
TTCGGATTGATTTAATGTGTGTGAATTATACTATCTGCGTGCAAAAAACGAACGCATCCATTTGTAAATTGTAAAGTTATAGTATTTTGTACTTGACGGCTTGGTTGTTTGCGGCTTGGTTGTTTGCGGTTTGGTAGTTGACGGATTCGTGGTAGTCGCCTTTTGAGTGGTAGTTTCCTGAGTTTGGGTGGTTGCAGGTTTCTTTGTAGTGGTTTCTGACGGCGTGGTTGCCGCTCCTGCATTTTGCACAAACGACTGCGCACCCCTTGTCAGGCTAACGTTAACTGTAACTGCCTTGCTTCCGCTCGGGTTATAAGCATTACCGCTGCCACCGCTGAACGCCTGCGACCAATAGTAAGTTCCGCCGTACTCAAAACAGCCGATACCAATAGTGGTAAAATTTGCACTCAGGATATTTGCCCTGTGTCCGCTCGAGTTCATCCACGAATTGACAACCTGCTCCGGTGAACGCTGACCGTATGCGATATTTTCGCCCGCCGCCCTGCTCCACTCAAACGCCGTGAAACACTGCTCTCCATTAGGCCTTGTGTGCGAAAAACTTACCGCGGTTTCCGCCGCGCGAATCATTGCGCCGTCTGTAAGTTTTTCAGTCATCGTAAGCGCGCTCAAGCCGTTATTCCGGCGGTGTTCATTCACAAGTTTAAGCACTTGTGAGGCATACGAATAATTGAATGTACCGCTAACTGCTTTGTACTGTGCTGCACTTGCTGATATGCTCGCCGACAGCGCAGCACAAATGATAATTAATGATGAAATAATTGATATAATTTTTTTCATCAAAGTCACTCCTTTTTGTTTAGTGACTTCATTATACAACTGCAAATGTGTAAATTCAACACACAAATTTTGGCATATATTTTAACAAAAAAAGCAGGCGCAATGCCTGCTTTGAGAAGTGTAATATTTATGCCGATGCAACCGTTTTACCCAAAAAGTATTGTGAAATGCTGCCGGACGAAAGTGTGAAACACTGATGATTGAGCGCAACGTCATAAAAAGATTTGAATTCAGGTGATGACAAGAATTCAATATCCTTTTCCGTTATTGCAACATCGCCTTTCGGAACCAAAAGCACAGTTGACGGATTTGGAACACAACCTTTAGGCTTACGGGCAATTTTCAGCGCTGTACCGTTTGCTGCAGCAAAAAACACATCGTCTCTGTTTGCGTACTCAAACACGTCGTACTTGTCAATATCTTTTGACTGAGCAAATTTGCATTTTTCATCAACATTAACGTTTCGTTCGTTGTCAATGCACGCAGATGAAATCACGCGGATGTCACCTCTCGGATTGTAATCGCGCTGTTTTATTTGATTTGACGAGCAGACATTAAAAATGTTGAACTCCAGTTTTGAATAAACGCTGTCAAATTTATCGTTCCTGTACAGAACCCAGCACGGCAATTTATCGTCAGTTATGTATTTTTGATTTTGAATCACAGAATAATTATCTTCAAGGTCAAGAACCTCAGTAGTGTCCGGCGACTGTGATTCGTCGGTGAGTATTGCTACAAACTGGTCGTATGTGCCGTTTATACCATGTTCGCCGAAATCGAAAATCTGCACAATTTTGTTTTTTGCAACAGCGTCCTTTTCCGCAGAGGCAAAAAACGACTTTCTGACAATAAAGACTTTGTATTTTGATTTATACTGCACGTCCGGCGTGCCTGATAAAATAAAGTCGTAGTCAATACTGTCGGCAGGCTTTAAATCAAGCAGCGGATACGGTGAAAGAGCGTCCAGTTTTTCAATCAGATTAACCGTTCTGCTGTCAAGATTTGTATAGTAAAAATCAGCGCGGCAAGCCTCTTTGATATGATACAAAAGCACAAACGGAATATACCCGTTTATCAGAACTTTAATATGGTTTGACTTCTGTGCTTCACAAAGCGAAACAAACTTCTCAGCATAATCGGCGCTAAGATAATAACTGCCGAGTTTCAAGCGCCTTGTATTTGACTTTTCAGCGATAGCGCATAGTTTATTAAAATCGAGATTATCAGGGTTGTATTTCAGATATTCGGCAAGATTATCGTAGACATAAAGTTTGTTCGCATTAATAGTTTTTGTAAGCAAATCGTTGTATTTCTGATACTGCCATGGCGGCTTTTTGCGGTATTTTTTTGCTACGCTGTCAACCTTGGGAGATGTTTTAGCCTCTTCCCTGTTAAGGTGAATATCATAAAGGTTAACTGTTATACGGCTGATATTTGTTTCACCGTCAAGCATGTTTTTAATAATAAAACAAATCATATCAAAATCATTGAAAGGCAGTTCAACACGCCTGTCAATAGTGCGAATAAATCCATCGCAATCAGACACTTGCACTGAAAACATTTTGGCGCCGGCATTGTCAACACTGAGTTTTAAGTGCAGTTCAGCAGCAAGTTGCTGAATCGCAAAAGCACTCCAATCTGCACTTGCTGAATACGGATTAATGTTTTGCTCAGAATTGTCAACAACTTCAACAAACGAATCAGTGCCGAGTTCGCTTTTTAACGTCTCTTCAATATCAAGCATACAGGAATAGATATCAGTTATTTCAACATCGTCAACTTCGAGCAAACACTCGTCAAACGCCAGTGCGTTTACCAGTCCAAAACGAGAGCAGATATCAAAAAACTTAACCGAATATTTTTTCAGCACATCAAATTTAGGCTCTTCATTGCACAAATCGGCGCACTTGAGCAGAGCCTCATTAAGAGGCTCTGCCGCGCAGATATTAAATTTATCGCATGCGTCATTAACGCCCAAAACAATGCCGTTATCAGCGATACAGCAAGGGCGGTTTTTGCTTATGCTTTTAAACCCCGTTTTGCCTGAAAGATACTGAAACTCATACACAGCATTGCGCAATTTGATATCTAATAAGTATCTCATATTTCCAAAACAGGGCTGCTTTCGCAGCCCTTTAAGTTTTGTTAGAACTCGTCATCATTGACAGGTTCTTCAGTATCGCCGTCCTTGATACCACCCTCGGAGGTTGTAATTAATGCTTTTGCCGAGAGGAGAAACTTCTCAATCTCTACTTCCGGAGAAATATATTCTTTTCTCATATTAAACACCCTCCATACTATTACGCTTTGGTTGCAACGCCGATAGCAGAGTAGTCAATAGCGTTAATCTTTGAACCAGAATAAGTCATATCGTAACTTACAAATCCTCTGAACGTTACATCATTTTTGAAAGCACCAGATGCTTTTGTTAATGTGTACGAGAACTGACCTGTTGAAAGGATTGATGTAACCGCTCTTCTGTAAATGCCATCGCCACCGATAAACATTTTAGCGTTTATTTCGTCACCGCTTCCGCTTGCATACAGAACGCCGAATCCTGTGTTACCGGTGCTGCCTTGCGTAATTCTAAGGAATATGCGAGCCTTGGTATTACCATCAGTCATTATAGCGTTTTGTTTTGCAATAAACGGCAACTTGTTATCAAGTTTGTTGTAAACGATTGCATCGTTTTCAGTAGCATTTGAGCCAACTGTCTGAACTGCACCATCAATATTTGAAGCATGAATTTCTTCTTTGCCGGCACTAGTTTTAACTTTGTAGGTTGTGCCTTCCTTGATAATCGGTACATAGTTTTCATCTGCACAAGCAAAGAACTTATATGTGGTGCTGTAGGAAGCAATCTGGTATTTGTCGCCAACCTTAACTGCCCATGCTACGAAATTGTCGCTTCCGGTGTAGTTTACAGTTACATCTTTATCATATGTCTGACGCGCAGTGCTTACTGTGCCGTCAACTGCACTGAAGTCATAGTGCTCAGTAACATTGTATACAGGAACAATTCTGTACGTTTTATTGCCTGCTGTATACGTTACAGTCCAGCTACTGAATTTATAGAGCGGAATTGATGGT
>ONXZ01000027.1 GCA_900321905.1 uncultured Eubacteriales bacterium | reverse complement strand
TCGTAAGGAAGCGCAGGGATAAGCGCCTGATTTTTCACCGAAGGCCGAAATGCCTTAAATGCTTTAAAAACTGCCATAAATCTGTCCTCTTGTCATTATATATTTATTTTTGACAATTTATTATAGTATATTTATGGCTTGTTGTAAAGAAAAATCGGCGATTTTTTTATCTGAACGCGATAATGATGTAAGGCGAGCCGTTTTCGTTATAACTGCGGATTTCGTTGCCGAGCACTGACGTTGCAGATTGCTGAACCGTCAGTTTCTTGCCGCTGAGCGAAAGTCCAATATTTGAGCCGTTTTGCGTAAAAATACCAAAGTAGTTATACTCTGTTCTGTTATCAATATCCATTATCTGAGGTGTGTAACCTGTTTTGAAAACAAGACCCCATTTTGGCTCAAATTCGCTTGTGATTGTGATTTGACGCGAAGATGAGCCGTTGCCCGTGTATGCTGTAATCACAAAGGGCGAGTTGATTTTAGACTTTTCCGCCGCAGTTGTGTGCATTGTGGTGTTGTCAAGGTGACTGCCGATAGTCCAGTCAAGTATATTATTATCCTCGTTAAAATCTTCGCGTTTAGGTATATCTGAACCAACCCAGTTGTTCAGTTCAAGATTTGGTGTTTTGTTAGTGCTGCTCAATCATATCACTCCTTAAATAATCTAAAATGTTAAACGGCAAAGCCATTTTGTCAAGTGTATAAAACGTCTGGTTCCATGCGTCCCAGTCGTCAAAAGTCATACCGTTTCCGTCGTAGAACGTTCTTTCCGATATGCAGGTGTACGCCTCAATAAACTTTGCAAGTTGCGGCAAATCCTCAATATCAACATCTGAAAAAACGATTGTCGGGAACTCGTCCTCAGGGTCGAGGAACAAATCATAACTTCCTGAGCCTACCGCGTCAAACGCCGCGTCGTGCTCAGTCACAGTGCCGTGTGCAAAATCCATTGCAAGGCGCCTTTTGATTTCGTCTTTAAGGTCGGCGATAGTGTAGCGGTTCGGGTCAATGTTAAGCAGTACAGCATATTTTTTTGCCGTTGATTCGTTTTCCATAAACACATCGTCAAGCGCCTTTTTAATTATGTCCCAAACAAATGCAATTCCTGCAGAATACGCAAGCACCTCTGCTTTTGAAATTCCATTTTGGTTAAATGCAATACCCGTGTTTTTTAACAGCGTTTCAAGCCTTTGGTAAATACTATTCATAACATTCCACCACAATTTCGCTCGGCACCCAGTATGAATCCTCGCGGCAGATAATAGTCCCGTTAATCGCCTGGTCTGATTTTACAACGCAGTCTTTAACCGGGGCGCTGTAAGACACAAGATAGTAGATTTCGGACAGATTAACGCTTTCGCCAATTCGGATACCGTCCGTGTAGCTTTTCACTGCTTTTTTAATGCTGTCAATAACCTCCGTGCTGTCACCGTCCGTTGGGGATACAGTGATGGTCAGGTTGTATTCACGGCGTGTGGCAAGCGTGATAGTCGGGGTAACAATTGTCACATACGCAACGAGCAGCGCGTCATTAATTTGCGCTCTGAGTTCGTTGCTGATAGTGCCGTCCTTTGTTTTTACATATACATCAAGGTCGTTTGCGGCGCGTTTTATTACGTTGCAGTCAAGCACGTCGTCAATTTTCATAACAACTTCGGCAATGCTTTTTCGCGAAAGTCCTGTGGGCGGTACGCTGTATGAGGACATTATGCGTTTTCGCAGTGCTTCGTCGCTTTCGTCGTCCCAGCCGCCTTCAAAATCAAGTGCGTTTTCCACACGGTTGACAAAGCCCGGAGGCGTAACAATCGTTGTAACTGTACCTGCTTTTGCGTTGTAGGCGCTGCCGGTTTCAAGTGCCTGTGCAGGTACGGTAACACTTAAATCGCCTGCAGGGATAACAGCGCTTTGAGTTGTGACAAACTGCAGGTACTCGCTGCCTTCAACCGAGCAGATTATGCCCTCAGGAACAGGAACGTCGCTTTCGAGCGGCTCCGAAATATAAAACGTCAGGCTGCCGTATGCTTTTGCGGCAGTTTTTCGCTGCATATTTCGCAGTTCAGCGTGCTTGTCAAGATAATCGCCGCTTGCGCTTTGCACGAAAGTCTGCTTCAGCACGAATTCGCTGTAGCACGCAAGATTAAACAGTTCGCTCGCAACTGCCTGAAACCTCGCACCGATATCGCTGTATACGTCAGCCGTCTGCCCGCAGTTTTCAAAAAATGTGTTTTGCATTCTTTTAAGTATCTCATCATATGTTGCTTTCATTGCTGATTATCACCGTCCTTTCAGTGTCGTTTGCTGTCAGTACAATGGTTGCTTTGTTATCGCTGTAAGATACGCTTTTTATGTACACGCCGTCAACCGTATCAACTGCCTGCCGTGCCGCAAGTTCAAGATAAGCCTCTATCGGCTCGCCGTGAGTTGAGTATATATGCGAACCAAAGTTTTTGTTGGGGTAAAATTTTCTGCGTTTTGCAGTAAGCACAACCTGCGCGTTTTGCACAAGTTCATCAATGTAGTCGCACTCTGTCGGCGTCTTTTCACCCTGCGGCACAACGTAGTCGCCGTCAATCAGTTTATACGCCATTTCCAATCACTCCTTCCCGACCGATAACCGTCGAATTAATAACAACGGTGCCGTCGTTTTTCAGTATAATCTTTGCTCCGCCGAGTGAGGAAATCATAACTTCGCCGCTCTGCAGTTCACTCGTTTTGCAGCGTGTTCCAAGCGCAATTTCGCCGTCCGACGAGGGGATAACAACTACCTCCTCGCCAATCGGCGCGGCAGAGGTGTAGCCGTAAGGCGTGTATGATTCCATATTCTTTGCTCCGGCAGTATACTGCGCCTCCAAATCGGCAGAGCCGGAAATAGTAATGCTGCCTTTCTGGGCTCTGTTATCCGCAATACTTTTGCCAATTGTTTTACTCAGCCACATAACTGACCTCCTTCAAATCGTTGTGTTTAAGGAAAACGAGTTTCGTTTTTTCGCCGCTTTCATCATATGTCGTAACGGTGCGGTAGAGTCTGTAATTGTCATCTGGCGAAAGAACGCCGCTCAGTTTTGCCCTTGAATTCAGAGCAAAAATATGACAGCCGTCAATAACGGTGGTGACTGTATAGTAGTCTTTCGCCGCGTTTTGCATAATGTCTGCAAGCGTGTATTCACGTTGCCAGGCGGGCAGTGAGGATATGTTGAGTTTTCTTGTTCGCATAATTTTTGCACCTTCGCAAAACCTGCTCTTATAGTGGCGGTTATACGGCGTTTCTGCGCTGATTTTGTAATCAATCCTCGTGACAGGTGCGGCGCGGTTTACGCACTTTTTAAACTCCGTTATATCGGTAAGGTCAAGGTCCGTGGTTTTGCTGTCGTCGGGCAAAACAAGTTCGTTTTCACAGTTCACCCGTATCGACGTCTGAGTCAGCGTTTTAACAAACTGATTAACAGCACCGTAGCAGGAGGTGCCTTTTTCAACTGAGTATTCGTGCTCAGACACAAGGTCGGGCAGTTTGTTTTTAAAGCCAAACGCCTTTGCCTCCGCGTGAAACAGCACGTTAGTGCTCGGTGAGTTGTAGGTGGCTGGATTTGCCTCGTTATCCACAAGCAGCGCAGCGCTTGAACGAGCATAAATAAATATGCTGCCGCCGTGTTTGTTTTTTGTGAATTCCTGCTTGTCGCAATAACCGAAAAACGCTTTTTCACCGTTAATATAAAGGGTGACTTCCTTCACTTCAGGCAACTCATTTTTGCTGTAAAACCTCAGCCGCAGTCCGTCGCACGCTGCATCAAGGTCGCCGGTGAGTTCCATATAGACAAGGTTTTCAACCTCAAAGAACTCACCCGAAATATAACGCAGTTTTGCAACTATCTCAGCCATACTTTGTCACCTTCCTGCACGGAGAACATATCCATAAAATCGTTGGCACTAAACAGTGCGTCAGCAGTGATGTTGCACCTGTTAGCAATGTCGTACAGATTTTCGCCTTGTTTTGCATATGTGTAGCCAAACGGGTAGCGACTTTGCTTTTCAACGCAGTCCTCGGTGAAAGAAAAGGTGTATTCAATGCTCTCGCTGTCTGCACCCACGCGCATTGTAAGGTCAGTAAAAAACGCTTTAATCGGCGCAAGTTTTGGCAAAAACAGATATGATGAGCCGCCTTTTTCAAATACTTGCATCAGACGGTGCGCGTTTTGCCCTGCGTTTTTGCCGCAAAACATACCGCTGCCCGTAATCTTAACAGGCATTCTGCATATTTCCGTACTTTTACCAAAGCCAAACGGAATTGTTTTAACCGCAACTTTTTTGCTGAAATCCGTTCTGATTGTGGCAGGGTTGACGTCAAAGGTCATTCCCTTGTAACCCATTTTTGCAGTGTTCATCACTCGTCCTCCTTTATTGTGTTATCGTATCTTCGTGAATCAAGTTGCAGGTAATCGCTGATTTCCTGCAAGGTGTTGTTGTTAATCTCTGTTTTCTGTTCTTCCTGATTCATTATTATCCTCCTGCTGAATTAGTCCGCTGTGCGTCAGTTTAACACATGCCGTAAAACAGGATATGCTGTCGTCAGCCGTAATTTCGCTGACGGAATACGCAAGCGGATAAAATTCTGCCGCGTCGTCAAGTATAGTGCCGATTATATCGCTCACGCACGGCGATGTGCCGTTTTGCGGCACAAATACGTCAATTCTTATCTTGTATTTTGCAAAAAATTCATCAGCGCCAATACCTGCGCGATTAGCGTCAATGCCGCACGGCGATACAGTAATAAGCGGTCTGTCAAGTCTTGTCGGACTGTATACATAAGGGTAGGCGGCAATAACATATTTGTCGCTGTAGTAGTCTTTGGATTTCATCATTGCAATATATTTTTCAACCTCATCAGCCAAATACACTGTTATCAGCCTCCCTTATCTTTTTTATAATTCCGCGATAAAACTGTATCTTGCCGTAAGCCTTAACCTGCTCTGCGCGGCAAAGTTCATACTTTTCGCCTTCAATAATAAAAATGTCGTTTTTGCCGTACTGCTTCAGATTGATGTCAAACGGACACAAAATTTCGCAGTATTCGTTGTAAACCCTGCCGGGTTTCATAGCGCGGTCCTCAAAATTGGTTTTGTTCCTTTTCCAGGTTTGCTCCATAACGGCGAAGAACTCGTCTTCGCCGCCGTTTTCTTTAACCACAGTTGCCTTGCGGCCAACCATTTCAAGGTACTTTTTGATTGTATGACTAAAACTACGCATATCACACACCTCTAAAAACAAAACCGTTATCGCGCAAAAGTCCGCTCACTGCTTCCGCCGCTTCCTGATAAAGTTTCAGCGCGCTTTCAGCAGGCTGTGAACGCAGGCTGATTTTTATATCCCCCGCAGCAAAATCGCTTACGTCGTCAGCATTTGTGCCTGTGAGCATAATATTGTAGTATGCGCGCGTTGCGGCAAGATAGATTATTCTGCTGTCGTTTTCAAGGCTTTTATCAATGAGCGAGGTTTCAACGACGCTTGCTGAATTTTGAATCAAAACGGAATAGTTTTCAAGTTCCTCTGCACTTATGCCGGATATGGTGCACAGAGTTTCGGTTACGCTCTCAATATCAATCATACAAACTACCTCGCTTTAGTACGAAGCAATCTGTGAAGCGCCCTTGAAAATAGGTGAAAATCCTGCAATGCAACTTACAGTTGCGCGTTCAAGCTGACGGTCAATGAGTTTGTCAAAGTCAGTTACAACGTCGCCTGCTTGCACCTTTTCAAGCGCATAGTTTTTGTCAAGACCGACTAAAACGTTCTGGTTTGCAAGGCAACTTGCCTTTACAATGTTTGCACCGAAAGGTGTAATCATTGAGCCCGTGCCGTGGAAGTTAAGACCTGCCGCAGCATCTCTGAACTCGTCGAGTTTAAGCATCTCCGTCATTGTAGCGGCGTCCGTTACAATAGTTGTGAGATTGTATGGGTCAAAAAGACTCCAGAAATCAATGAGTTCGGAATAATTAATGCCGTTTTCAAATTGGTGAATATCGTCCTGATTGAGGCTGTACAGCGTCTGGATTGCGTCAAATGTCTGACATCTTGCAATGTATTCGCCAATCTGCTTGAGGATTACGGTGAACACGTCAAGTTTCTGGAACTTAACCGCTTCGTATGAAGCCACGAGCATTCGGCCGCGCTTGTTGAGCGGTGTGAGGGTGTCCTTGAGTTTAACCGTTGTTTCGGGGATAAACGCGCCCTCCATAATGTGTTCGTTTTCCAACGCGTTTTCGTCCACAATGCTTTCAACTGCTCTGTAGTCAAGCGAGTCGATGTTGGTTGTAGCCGCAATAATCTGGCTTACAACATCAGATTCGTTAAGTCCCTGTCTTACGGCTCTTGCAACGTATTCAGGGAACAGCGCGGACGAGTCGGAAGTCTGGAAGAATTTAGATACCGTGTCGGAATCATTGCCCGAAACCTTGATATCAAAACGCTTGAGTTGGCGCTGATACGCGTCAAGTCCCTCAAGGGGAGTGCCCACATAGTTTTCAGACGGGTCAAGGCTTTCAAGCGCCTTTGTAAAACTTTTGCCGGATGTGTAGAGTTCCTTTTCAATTTTCAGATTATCATATGCCATAATAAATACCTCCTGTGTAATTAAATGTAATTAAAGGATAATTCCTACGATTTTGTTCTCGGTATCGACCTTGATTACTTTGTATACAGCAATATCGTCAGCACCGCCGTTTTTAACTTTGCCTCCGCCTGCGCTGACAAGTTTAATAATGCCTGTAGACGGATCCATTCCTTCGTAAGGAATTTCAACATAGCCGTCAGTCTGAACACTTGCCCAGGTGCCTCTTATTGCGGTACATACGCCGATAAAATCGCTGCCTACACTTGCGTTAATTGCGCAGTTTGTGTTGTCTATTGATACGGGGGCACCGACTGTAATGTTGCCGTCTGTTTCAAATGTAATAGTGTTGTTATTATAACCTTTGTATGAAATACTCATTTTTACCTCCTAAATTCTGAATTGAGAGTAGTCCGTATTCTTTTTGTTTTCTTTCTTTGGTGCAAGCTGGGGAGTCATAGCCGAGCCAAGACCGCTCTTAAATCCCATAAGTTCTTTAACTGTCATAACAGCCGTAACGGATTTAAGCAGTTCGCCGTCAACATTTGGCAGAGCGAGCATAAGTTTTGCCGTGACTTCGCTCATAAGTTCTTTTTTATAGACCTCGCCAAGTTCTGCACCGCTTTTGAGATTTTCGATATAATCGTTAACCTCGTCTGCCTGCTCCTTTGTCAAAGTCACTTCGCCGGCGCAGGATTTTATTGTGTTAAGTACTTTGTCCATATCATACCCCTTTGATTTAAATGTTTTTGTAACTCCTGCTTCACGCTGTGCAGGCACAGCCACAAAACTGAATTCGTAAGCGTCAGACGGGGCGCCAAGCACAGTAAATGCAAGTTTTTTGCCGTAAAGTTTTCCGCCGATATGCGTGCAGCCGCCGCGACGTTTGTCTTTGCCGCAGATGGAGCAAATGCTCTCGTTCATCGAGCAGGACACGGAAACTTCCTTTTTAATTCCTGCTTCAATATCGTCAATCAGCGATTTGTTGCCGTCGTTTTTCAGCATATAAACCTTTGCTTTGAGAACATACAAATCCTCACCGTCAAGCGTGGTTTTGCCGCTTTCTTTTTCAACAAATGTTTCGTAGATTCGCGCCTTTTGGTCGGCGCTCTTCATGGAGTGGTCAAAGATACCCGTTTTGCCCACAAACATCGGCGCAAGGGCATATAACGCCTCACGTGAAAACTTTTCAAAATCCCTGTCAACATCGTTGTTGCAGAGTTTTACGGTAAAGGTGTAAACCTCGTCCTCTGTCAGAGTTTTGCGTGTGAACAGGTTGATTTTTTCAATATCGGTTTTTGGTGTGTTGTTACTGTTCAGTGCCGTTCACCTCCGTTAAAATTTTGTCCGCCTCAGCGTTGTACAACCGTGCCTGAGCAAGTTGAGTTTCGTCCTGCAGAGTGATGTCGTTCCACTCAATTTCAAGTTCGCTTACATTGCCGCAAAGCGCAAGATAAACTCTGCCGATTTTTTCAATAATCGGTGTAACAATGCGGCGGTAAGCCTCAAGTTCCGTGGTGAGAATATCCGCTTGCTGCTGACTCATACGCTCGGTGGTTGACCAACTCAGACCGAACATATATGGCATAAGTCCTGTCTTTGCAATAATCTGCTCAAGCATCTGCCTTGCAGGCACTTCGCTGTCGAGTATCTGATTATCAGAGCCGATAACGCTGATTTTTACATCACCCACAGCGACAAAATCCTTAACGCTCTCTTTTGAGCCCATAGCGTCTTTCCACGCAGAAGCCATCTGGTTAGCGCGTTCTTTTGCAAACGCCTTGTCGGTGCCGTCGTTCTGCGGCTTGTATGTCACAGCGTAGCGCAGATTGCCGACTCTTTCCCAGTTGGTGCCTATTGTGTTGTAAATTTTCAGCAGAATGTTGCTGACAAACGGCAAGCCTTTCAGCAGGCTTGTGCCAACAAGACTGCCCGGCTCTGGGTTCAGCACGGAAAACAGCAGTTTTTCAGGATGTTTCACTGCAACAGGTCTGCCTGATGACGTGTTAAAAAATTCAGGTTCAATACTGCCGCTCTTTCTTTTGACGTCAAGCACTTCAAGCTCGCCGTTATAAAGCGCGTAAAAACCGTGTCCGTCATAGAGCATTTCGCCTATAGCCGTGCCGTAGGTCAAAAGTTGCTCAACGTAGTTATCTATAAATGCCTGAATACCTGTCTGATTGCCGCCTACGTTAATTTTGCCAAAGTAGTCGTTCATCTGCGCGTCAAACACGTCATCACCCGTTTTAAAACTGAAACCGCCCATAAGTCTGACAATTTTGAGTATTGCCGCGTCAATAATCGGCACAGCCTCGCGCAGTGATTTGTAAACTCTGCCGTTACTGCCTGCCATAGGCGTGTAACCCCTGAGTGAACTGAACGGGTGAGCGCTTATGCTGCTTGTCATTATCGCAGTTGCACCGCTTTCGGGTTTGGTTTGCTGTGATGGTTTGTCCTTCTTAAAAATTCCCAAGGCTTCACTTCCTTTCAACCGCAATGGAGAAGGAACAGTCATCGCTGCTCTTGCCCAAAACTGTATGCACAAAGTAGCGAATATCGTCCATTGCGTGGTCGTTTTCCTTTTTTGGTGCGTCGCGTTTTATGTCGTTATCCCAGCGGTAAACTGAGAATTCGCGCAGTGTGTCCGTGCATTGCGGGGAAAAGAATATTTCGCCCTCCTTGAGCGCTGTGCAAACCCGGTTAATGCCGCTCAGCACATCGTTGTCGGCTTTGATTATCCTGAACTTGCCGTGCCGCCGTACAACTTCAATGAAGGACGCTGCGGACGGGTCGATAATCAGCGCGGTAATCTGTCTTTCGCCTGCAAGCGCTTCAAGTTCGGCGTAGTATTCCTCGTCAGTCAACTGAACGCCTTTGTCGCGTGAGGAATGGTAGTACTCGTTAATTCTGTACCATACACCGCCGCTGCGTCCCCACAGTCCGAGCGAAAACGGGTTAACCGTTCCGTAGTCGCACGACAGGTAGTATTCGTCAAAACTGTCCGCTTCTCTGATATGCCGTTTTGCGTCAAACATAGGGTAAACAAGACCGTCAGCCGCTACCCATTTGCCCTCGATAAAACGCTCGTAAAACGCACCTGAATAGAGATTTTTGTATCGGTTTTTAACATCTTGCGAAAGGGAAGGGTTGTCATCCATAGTAAAGTGAAGTAAGAGCATATTTTTTTGCACTGATTTTTTTATCCACTCATTATAAAACCAGTGATAGGGGTGTTCAGGGTTGCAGTTGAACCAGTATTTTGTACCTTCGAGTGAGCATCTTGCAAGCGCCTGCTCAACAAAAGAGCGCGGCATAAGCGCCACTTCGTCAAAAAGAACGCCGCCCAGGGTCATACCCTGTATCAGTGCAGCCGAGCTTTCGTCGCGCCCGCCGAACAGATAGAAACGGTTTTTCACGTTGCCCTTTCTGATTTCAAGGTAGTTGCGGCTGATTTTTTCCTCCACTGCAAAGCCGAGCGCTTTAAGGACAGGCAGCAGGGGTGTAATAACGTTGCGCCGCAGCGATGCAATGGTTTTGCCGCACATCGCAAACGAGGTGCCGCTGAAACGGTACAACGCCCAACTTATAAAGGAAATGGACATACAAAGTGTTTTGCCTGAGCGCACCGCGCCGTCGCAGATAATACCGTTTTTGTCATTGTACTGACTGCCTTTGCACCACCAGTTAAGCGTGGTAAGCTGCTTTTTTGAAAACGTCTTGAACTTAATCATAATCAGGTGTTTCGCCCCTCTGCGTTTTCAATACTGTTTTCAAGTGCCTGATAAAAGCCGAGTTCCTCGCTTTTTTCACCGCTCGCATTATCGCTTAGCCGCTCAAACGCCTTGATTCTGTCAAAAAACTTGATTTCAAGTCCGCCACCCTTAGGCCTTTTGATTTCGCTCACGTTAAACAGATTTAACTTCGGCAACCTTTCAATTGCTTCCTCATCGCTGAGATACAGCAGCGATACCGCGTCCGCAATGTTGCCCGTGGCGAGTTTCATAAGACCGTCCTCAATAATTTCGCTTTTGCTCTTTTTTCTCCTTGCCATTTTCAATTCCCTTTCATGATGTGTTACCGTAGAAGAGTTTCGTTTGCGTTAT
>ONXZ01000025.1 GCA_900321905.1 uncultured Eubacteriales bacterium | reverse complement strand
TCCGTCAGGAGGAAACAAACAATATCGAGAGTTTTTCAAGAGAACTTGCTTCTCTTGCAGAGATTTTTGTTAACGACGCATTCGGCACTGCGCACCGCGCTCACTGCTCAACAACAGGCGTTGCTTCATTCCTCCCTGCAGTATGCGGTTATCTTATTCAGAAGGAAATCGACTTTATGGGCCGCGCTCTTGCTGACCCTAAAAGACCGCTTGTTGCTATCCTCGGCGGCGCAAAGGTTTCTGACAAAATCGGCGTTATCACTAACCTGATTGATAAGTGCGACACTATCATCATCGGCGGCGGTATGGCTTATACATTTATGAAATATCTCGGTCACTCAATCGGTACTTCACTTCTTGAAGCAGACTGGGTTGACAAAGCCGGCGAAATGATGAAAGAAGCAGAGAAAAAGGGCGTTAATTTCCTTATCCCTGTTGACAACAAAGTCGGCAAGGAATACAGCGAAAACACAGAGGCTATGATTGTCAACTCTGATGAAATTCCTGACGGCTGGATGGGTCTTGACATCGGTCCTGCTTCACAGGAACTCTTTGTTAACGCTATCAAAGGCGCAGGCACAGTAATCTGGAACGGTCCTATGGGTGTTTCTGAATGGAAAAACTTTGAAGCCGGCACAGTTGCAGTTGCTAACGCAGTTGCAGAGAGCGGCGCAATCTCAATCATCGGCGGCGGCGACAGCGTTGCTGCAGTTACAAAACTCGGTTTTGCAGATAAGATGAGCCACATCTCAACAGGTGGCGGCGCGTCACTTGAATTCCTTGAGGGCAAAGACCTTCCGGGTATTATGGCGCTTAACGACAAATAAATTTGTCGTTGCTTCGGGCTGAGTGCTACAGGCTACAGGCTTTTGGTTACTCGCCACGCTCAAACAATTAATTATAATCAGGTGTGGACAGCGTCCACCATCAAGCCTAAGACTTTGAACTTGAGGCTTGAATCCAGAATTATTTAGGAGAATTATATATGAACAAATCACTCAGAAAAGCAGTTATTGCAGGTAACTGGAAAATGAACAACACACCTGCTGAAACAACTGCACTTATTAACGAAATGAAACCGCTTGTTGCTGACGCAGACTGCGACGTAGTTATCTGCGCACCGTTTGTTGACCTTCAGGCAGCGCTTGACGCAGCAGCAGGCTCAAATATCAAAATCGGCGCTGAAAACTGCCACTGGGCTGAAAAAGGCGCTTTCACAGGCGAAGTTTCCGCACCAATGCTCAAGGCTATGGGCGTTCCTTATGTAATCATCGGTCACAGCGAAAGACGTCAGTATTTCGGTGAAACTGATGAAACTGTTAACAAGAGAGTTCGCGCTGCGCTTGACAACGGTCTTACCGTTATCCTTTGCGTTGGCGAAGTTCTTGAGGAGAGAGAACAGGGCGTTACTTTTGAAATCGTTGGTAAGCAGACAAAGGTTGCGCTGCAGGGCGTTACTGAGGACGAACTCAAAAACGTTATCATTGCTTACGAGCCTGTATGGGCTATCGGCACCGGCAAAACTGCTACTGCTGACCAGGCTGACGAAGTTAACGGCTACATCCGCGGCGTTATCGCAGAACTTTACAGCAAAGAAGCGGCTGACGCATTTGTTGTGCAGTACGGCGGTTCAATGAACGCAAAGAACGCTGAAGAACTCACCGACAAAGAGAATGTTGACGGCGGTCTTATCGGCGGCGCTTCACTCAAGGCTGAGGACTTTTCAATCATTGTTAAGGCTGCATCAAGATAAAATAAGGCGACCTATGGTCGCCTATTTTAATTCGGAATTCGGAATTCGGATTTCGGAATTATTTTCCGGAGGAACACTATGAAAAAGACAAATGTTTTATGCATTATGGACGGTTTCGGCCACAACAAAAGCGACTACGGCAACGCAATCGCCGCTGCTAAAAAGCCAAACCTCGATATGCTTATGGAAAAATATCCTTACACATACATCGGCGCATCGGGACTCAACGTTGGTCTGCCCGACGGTCAGATGGGTAACTCTGAAGTCGGCCACACTAATATGGGCGCCGGCAGAGTTGTGTATCAGGAACTCACAAGGATTACAAAATCTATTGAGGACGGCGACTTTTTTGAAAACGAGGCGCTTGTAAACGCCATCAAAAAGTCTGTAGAAAACGGCACTTCCCTGCACCTTATGGGTCTTATGAGTGACGGCGGCGTACATTCGCACAACTCGCACATCTGGGGGCTGCTTGAACTTGCTAAAAGACTTGGACAGACTAAAGTTTACCTTCACTGCATTATGGACGGACGTGACGTTCCGCCGACATCGGGCAAGGATTTTGTTGCTGAAGCCATTGACAAGATGAAAGAAATCGGCGTGGGCAAGGTTGCAACCGTAACAGGCAGATACTACGCTATGGACCGTGACAGCAACTGGGACAGAGTTCAAAAGGCTTACAACGCATTTGTGTTTGGCGAGGGCGTTCAGGCTGACGACCCTGTTGAAGCAATTAAGGCTTCATACGAAACTGTTGACGGAGATGGCAAAAACCTCACAGACGAGTTCATTTTGCCCACAGTAACACTCAAAAACGAGGGCAGAGTCAGCGAGGGTGACAGCGTAGTATTCTTTAACTTCCGCCCTGACCGCGCAAGGGAGATTACAAGAACTTTCGTTGACGAAAACTTTACAGGCTTTGACAGAAAATACTTTAAAGTCAACTACGTTTGTATGACTCAGTATGACGCAACAATGCCAAATGTTGATATTGCCTTCAAGCCGCAGGTGCTTAAAAACACATTTGGCGAGTACCTTGCAAAGCACAATATGACTCAGCTTCGTATCGCTGAAACTGAAAAATACGCACACGTTACATTTTTCTTTAACGGCGGTGTTGAAGCCGTTAACGAAGGCGAGGACAGAATTCTTATTCCGTCACCGAAGGTTGCTACATACGACCTGCAGCCTGAAATGAGCGCTTACCTTGTAAGCGAAAAACTCAACGAGGCTGTTAAATCAGGTAAGTACGATGTTGTTATAGTTAACTTTGCTAACTGCGATATGGTCGGTCACACAGGCGTGTTTGACGCCGCTGTTGCCGCAGTTGAAGCAGTTGATACCTGCGTTGGCTCGCTGTATGAAGCCGTTATGGAAAACGGCGGCACGCTGTTTGTAACAGCCGATCACGGAAATGCTGACCAGATGAAAGAACCTGACGGTTCACCGTTCACAGCGCACACAACAAACGAAGTTCCGTTTATCGTTTGCAACTGCGGCGATGTTGAACTGCGTGAAGGTGGCAAACTCTGCGACATTGTTCCGACAATGCTCAAGGTTATGAACCTCGAACAGCCTGAGGAAATGACAGGCGAATCAATCATCAAATAAATAATAACGATTAAGAATAAATCACCCATTAGTGCCAACAATTACTAATGGGTGATTTTATGTTTTTAATGTGTTTAAAGGCGTTTTTGGTAGGCGGCGCAATCTGCGTAATCGGTCAACTTCTGATTGATGTAACAAAGATGACACCGGCAAGAATACTCGTTACTTTCGTTTGTGCGGGAGTTGTGCTTGGCGCGCTCGGAATTTATGACAAACTCGTTGACTTTGCAGGAGCAGGCGCAACAATTCCGCTTACAGGATTTGGCAATGCGCTTGCGACAGGCGTGCGTGAAGCAGTGCGCGAGCAAGGCTTTTTAGGTGTTGTGACAGGCTCGCTTACGGCAATGGCAGGCGGCGTAACAATAGCCGTTTTGTGCGGACTTATCACCGCGTTTGTAACCAAACCAAAGGACAAGTAGCATACAGAGTCCAGAGTCCAGAGCCCAGAGTCCAGAGTCCAGACTCCAGTATCCAGATATGATAACAGGCTGGATTCTGGGAACTGGGTACTGGAAACTAAAAAGACCGCAAACGCGGTCTTTTATCCCAAATCAATAGGATTTTTGTTGTCGTATTTTGCTTTTCTGCCATACTTTTCCTCAAATCCGGGGTTGATGTAATCCTCAACAATTTTGCCGTCGCGAATACGCACAACTCGCTCCGCTTCCTCGGCAATCTCATTATCGTGGGTGATTACAATAACCGTCCTGCCCTCGTCTTTAAGGGTGTGCAAAATCGCCATAACGTCTTTGGTTGACCTGGTGTCGAGGTTACCCGTTGGCTCGTCGGCAAGTATAACCGGCGGCGCGGCTGCAATAGCGCGTGCAACTGCAACACGCTGCTGCTGACCGCCTGAAAGCGCAGTCGGCAGGTGGTCAAGTCTGTCGCCAAGACCAACCTTTTCAAGCGCAGCAATAGAAATCTTGTGGCGCTCCGAACTGTGCATTCCGCGGTAAACAAGCGGCAGTTCAACATTTTCAAGCGCTGTGAGCGATGATATAAGGTTAAAACCCTGGAAGATAAATCCAATCTGCTCATTACGGATAACGCTCATCTGGTCATCTGTGAGGTCGTCAACTAACTTGCCGTTGATGTAATACTCGCCCTCAGTAGGCGTGTCAAGCAGACCAAGCATATTCATAAGCGTTGACTTGCCTGAACCTGACTGACCGATAATTGCAACAAACTCGCCCTCGTCTATCGTGAGCGAAACACCGTCAAGCGCGTTAACCTGATTTTCACCGGGGTTGTAGATTTTATAAACATTTCTGACGTCGATAAGATGCATACTTTTCACCTTTTACATATTGTATATAACAATTATACAATAATAAAAACTTTTGTCAAGGAGCAAGAATTATGAGCATTTCAAACAGCGACTACTCAAAGATGACCGATAAAGCAAGTCCGAATTCTCCCGTTATCTTAAACTGTGTTAAGGCATTTATCTTCGGCGGTGGGATTTGTCTGTTTGCGCAGATACTCAACTTTATTTTTGAAAGCGCAGAAATCAGCGAGAACGAAGTCAAACTCGCCACGCCGTCGGTAATCATTATTATCACCGCAATCCTGACAGGAATAGGCGTTTACGACAAAATCGCACGTCACGCAGGAGCAGGCACAATAGTACCAATCAGCGGTTTTGCCAACTCTGTAGTTGCGCCTGCGCTCGAATTCCAGCATGAGGGATATGTGCTCGGCACCGCCGCGCAGATGTTCTCTATCGCAGGACCTGTAATAGTCTACGGCACAGTCGCCAGCACGCTTTACGGACTGATAATCTTTATATTTAAACTATACTAAAAGCAGGGCATATGCCCTGCTTTGCTATGTTATATTGACTTTTTGATTTTGCGTTTTTTTATGCTCTGCTTTACCGTGTCTTTCCACAACACAGGGTTTAGCACAAGGAGCATCGGGAACAGTTCAAGCCTGCCTGCAAGCATATCAAAAATGAAAACATACTTGCTAAACGCACTGAAGAAACCGAAGTTTTTGGTAGGTCCTACCATCTCGAGTCCCGGTCCGATGTTGTTTATCGTTGCTGCAACGGAAGTGAAGTTAGTCAGCAAATCGTGACCTTCAAGCGACACAAAGAACATCGACGTAACGAATACAAACATAAACGTGATAAGGTAAATATTTGTTGCCTTGATAACGCTCTTATCAAGCACTTTACCATCCATTTTCATATTCTCAACACTCTTTGGGTGAACGTATGAGCGTATCTCGCGCAGCACGCCTTTGCCTGCAACGACAAAGCGCGACACTTTGATGCCACCGCCTGTGCTTCCTGCGCACGCGCCGACAAACATCAGTAGCACAAGAACCGTTTTTGAGGCGCCGTGCCACATATCAAAGTCGGCAGTGGAAAATCCTGTTGTGGTAATTATTGACGCCACCTGAAACGCCGAGTGGCGCACCGCTTCCCAACCACTGTAAAATGTTTTGTATGTTGCAGCAAACAGAATACAGATTGATGAAAAAATCAACACAGCATACCATCTGATTTCATCTATTGACAGCGCACGTTTGAACTGGCCGAAAATCAGCAGGAAGTACGCGTTAAAGTTAACGCCGAAAGCAATCATAAACACAGTAACAACCCACTGGATATAAGGCGAATAGCTTGCTATACTGTCATTTTTTATACCAAAACCGCCCGTACCTGCTGTGCCAAAAGCCGTTGTAACCGCGTCAAAAAGCGGCATTTTGCCTGCGACAAGCATTATAATTTCAAGCGCTGTAATAGCAACGTAAATAGCGTAAAGATAACTTGCAGTCGTCCTCATTTTCGGACGAAGTTTGCCGACTGACGGACCGGGGCTTTCAGCCTTCATAAGGTTGATGTTTGAGCCTGTGCCGCCCGACAGCGGAACAATCGCCAGCAAAAACACAAGTATGCCCATTCCGCCAATCCAGTGCGTGAAACTGCGCCAGAACAGCACGGATTTCGGCAGTGATTCAACTTCGTTTAATATGCTTGCACCAGTTGTGGTGAAACCGGAAACGGTTTCAAACAGTGCGTCTGTAAAGTTTGGTATTGCGCCTGACATTACAAACGGCAGGCAGCCGAACAAACTTAAAAACACCCAACTCAGCGCAGTCGCAACGCAGCCTTCCTTGAGGTAAAATACGTTGTCCTTTGGCCTTTTCAGCCCCATTGCTGCGCCGATTGCAAGGCAGATTAAAGACGTGATAACAAAAGGCTCGACTTCGCCCTCGCCGTAGTAGAGCGCTACAAGACAAGGCAGTATCAGCAAAACTGCCTCAAGTATTAGCACATATCCGAGTATTCGTCTGATAATTGATACATTCATAAACTACCTATGCCAAAATTTCAGAAATATCGTTAAATCCTTTGTTGGTTGTAACTATCATAACCGTGTCGCCCGCGAGGATAGTATCGCGTCCGCCGGGGATAATTATTTTGCCTTTGCGGTTGATAAAGGCGATAAGCAAATCTTTTTTGAGTTTGAGTTCCATAAGTTGCTTGCCGGTGATACCCGGGTAATCCTCGTCAACTCTGAACTCAATAGCCTCCGCACGCTGTGAAAACATATGATAAAGTGTTTCGATATTATTACCGCGCGAGGCACTTTTCGCCCTGACGTATGCGATAATTGCTTCTGTGGTTATATACCTGGGATAGATAATCGAGCCGAGGTCGAGTCCGTCAATAACGTCGTTAAATGTAAGACGGTTAATTTTTGTGATAACCTTTGCGTTTGAAACGCGGTTGGCGTAGAGCGTGAGCAGAATGTTCTCCTCATCACTGCCTGTCAGCGGTATAAACGACTCAACCGACTCAATGCCCTCCTCCTTGAGCAAATCCTCGTCCGTGCCGTCACCGTTTATGATGGTGGACTTTGGAAGCAGCATTGAAAGTTCTTCACATCTATCCTTGTTTTTTTCAATAATCTTAACGCCGATACCGACGTGGTGGAGTTGACGCGCAAGGTAATATGCGCTGTCGCCGCCGCCGATAATCATAGCGTCCTTGACATGGTGAGTTTTAAAGCCTATTGCCTTAAAGAATTCGCGCACAACTTTACGCGGTGCGGCAACGGAAATATTGTCGCCCGCCTGAATAACAAAATCACCCGATGGAATATGTATTTTACCCTTACGGTCAATCGCGCAAATCAGCACATTTTCAGTTTTTGCGCCGACATCGGCAACGGTCATACCGTCAATCATCGAGCCGCTTGTTACTTTAAACTTTACAAGTTCTGCCTGACCGTGAGCAAACGAGTTAACGTCAAGAGCAGTAGGCAAAAGCAAAACCCTCGCCATCTCGCGCGACGCTTCGAGTTCAGGATTTATAATCATTGCAAGACCGAGTTTGTTGCGCAAATAGTCAATTTCAAGACTGTAATCGGGATTTCTGACACGTGCAATCGCAGAGCAGTTACCTACGCGCCTTGCAACAGTACAGCACAGCAGATTGAGTTCGTCAGAATCAGTAACGGCAATAATCAGGTCAGTATCTTTGATGCCCGCTTCAATCTGCATTGAAAAACTTGCACCGTTGCCGACAACACCCATAATGTCGTAAAAATTGATAAGTTCGTTGATTAAATCGGCGTCCTTATCAATAACGGTGATGGAATGTCCTTCAGCACTCAACTGCTCAATCAGAGTTATACCAACCCTGCCGCAGCCGACAATAATGATATTGAGTCCCTTTGCTCTCTTTTTGCCAAGCATAACTTGTACCTCTAATCACATAATTAAGATTAATATAGCACTTTAATTATAAAAATACAAGATAAAAAATAAAAATATATAAATATAGGGCGGATAAATCCGCCCCTTCGGTTTGAGTTATCTCATAGACTCTTCGTATGCCTTAACCATCTTCTTGACCATCTGTCCACCGACAGAACCAGCCTCTTTAGAAGTAAGGTCACCATTGTAGCCCTGCTTAAGGTTAACACCTACCTCTCTTGGTGTTCAATTACATCTTAATATGTGTCTTTGAAATACAAAAACATATCTTTAAATTAAACTGCAGTCTTTAATTCTTTTTCATTAAAACTGCGTTCAATTTCGCTAATGTTACCAATAAATCTGTAAACAATTTTGATGTTCTGTTTGTACGGAATATCATGTGTTGCAACAGTATATCCGTCAGGCAACTCTTTCTTTCCAATTTCGATACGTTCAATAAAAGCACGTACAATTTCAGGTGTCAGTTCTTCAATATGATTGTATTGTTCTATCATGGAAAAGAAAGCTTTATAGCCGTCTGCTTCATCGTTAACAGCGACGTTCCGATTTCTTATTTTATCCGCTCGATCTTTCAGGTTAGCTGACTCTTTAGAAAGAGCTTTCAGCGCCTTGCTTAACTGCTCATCGTCAATTAAGCCATTTGAATTGTCATTGTAAAGTTTCAGTATTATACGGTCTATATCTTTTATTCGCTTTTCTATGCTTTGCAGATTGTCTTTTGAATCCTGATACACTTCAGAACGATCTTTCTTTGAAGCAGCTTTGATGATTTCGTCAATGTCCTCTTTTGATAAATCTATAAATTGATTAAGTTCAGATTTAACGATTTCGCACAAGTCAGAATATTTAATTCTTGCTCCATTTTCACAATGATGTGGAGAACGCTTCGGAATATTCAAGCATGATAAATACCAATACTTCTCACGTTCACCCTTGTAAACACTACCACAAGAACATAGTGCAGAGCCGCAGCTTTCGCAGAAAACAATTCCGTTAAAAACGCTGATCCTGGTTTTTTCATTCTTTGCCCAGCTTTTTGTATTCATTCCAATAAAACGAGCAGCCTCATCAAACGTTTCCTGTGTCACTAATGGAGTATGGGTGTTATAATGCACAATCCAATCCTCCTTTGGAACCGAAATCTTCTTTTTAGATTTCAGACTCGCTTTTTTTGTTTTGCCCAAAACAGTATGACCAAGATAAACTTGATTTTTAAGTATGCGTTTTACTGTGGTATGATTCCATGTGTCCGTTGCTCTGGCTGCACCCTTATCACAGAAATTATCCCTAAACAAAGCTCTATATTTTAAAGGCGTAATATATCCTTCATCAGTAAGTTGATTAGCGATATAATGTGCAGATTTTCCGCTTGTAGCAAGTTCAAAAATGTGCTGAACTATAGGAGCAGTTTTCGGATCAGGAATAAGGCTTGTGCTGTCGCTTGGATTTCTCATATATCCAAAAGGCGGACACGCACAATATTCACCTTTATTCCTTTTCTGGTTTAATACTTGCTTTATCTTTCTCGATGTGTCACGAAGATATACATCGTTCATCGCAAACTGAAATGGAGCCATTAGATTAGTTTCGTTTGAATCAAATCCGTCACTAATAGCAATGTAGTGAATTCCGTGTTCCGGGAAATATGTTTCCGCATAGTAACTTGATTCCGTCATATCACGTCCAAGTCGCGATAAATCCTTCGTGATAACAGTATTTACTACACCTGTGTCAATGTGCGCGAGCAGAGATTTAAACCCAGGCCGTTCAAAATTAGAACCTGAGAATCCGTCGTCCACGAACTCACGGACAATGGTAATATTATTATCTTCGCAGTATTGCTGTATGATATTTCGCTGATTGATAATACTTCCGGACTCACCGTTATTCGCTTCTTCAATAGATAGTCGCAGATATATATCAGCATAAGTAACAGCAGTATTCATTTTTATTCCTCCTTTTTCACTGCTGTTTACTTAACTTCAACATCAGTATAACATGGAAAGTCTGCATTTTCAACGCTGGTATCACTGGAAATTTTATCCATCAATATGATTTTTAGCGGTGTTTGTCCAAACACCCTGTCAACGTTGTATTCTGCATTTCCGATTTTGTAGACAGCTTTATTTTCGATATTACCTCCACCTTCATTTAAGGAGGCATTATTCATTTTTAATATCATCTAAATCCCCCCTTAAATATTTTCGGAAGTTAATAGTAATTTATACGTGTTATGTTCACTTTACGCTTCACAGTTTGCTTTTGATTTATCAAAAGCAAATTAGGCTTAGGGCTTATTTAATTTTTTTGTCAAAAAATCTTTTTCTTACAAAAAAGAACCCCTAAGCCTAATGGCAAGTTCCAAATTCTTAAAAACGCAGTATTCACAACGCTTTGTTGAACATTATTATATGGTTTTTTGAACTCTGAACACCGTTTTCAAAATACCATACTTTTTTTACGGCTTTTATGAAGTCGAGCTGGATTTTTTCGTTTAAGAACACCGTTTTTCTCGAATATTTTTTTGGTAATTGTTATAGTTTTGTTCTTTGGTTCTGATTCTGCATCAAGTTCAAAGATGTGATCCCGCAGCACATCCTCCATATACGAACGAAGACCTCTTGCGCCAATTCCTTTTTCAAGCGCAAGGTTCGCAATGGCTTCCAACGCAGATTTGTTGAATTTTAATGTAACTCCCGACGACCTAAAAAGCGCTTTATACTGTTTGGTAATGGCGTTTTTAGGTTTTGTCAGAATCTCAGATAATTGTGAAAGCGTCAATGGCTCGATTTCCTCAATTATCGGAATACGCCCAATCAGTTCTGCAATCATGCCGAAATCAATCAAATCTTCAGTGGTTAATTTCACCTTTTGGGACATTTCAAAACAGTTGTTTTTTGAATCTAAACCAATTGAAATGTTGTCAGTTGCAGTATCTTTTTTTATTCCTGAAAAAGCCCCACTGAAAATGAAAAGTATATTTTCGGTGTTAATGCTTATATTGT
>ONXZ01000185.1 GCA_900321905.1 uncultured Eubacteriales bacterium | reverse complement strand
CTGACAGGCTGGAATCTGGTATCTGGAGTCTGGAAACTGTTTCGACGGAGAAGAAACCAATGCCAAAAGTATGCCAACTGTTTTCAGGCAGCAGCGGAAACTCAATATTTATGTCGGACGGACGCACAAAGTTGCTTGTTGACGCAGGCGTCAGCGCAAAGCGCATAGAGCAGGGACTGTCTGCTATTGGCGAGAGCGCGGACGAGTTGTCCGCAATTCTTATCACGCACGAACACAGCGACCACATCAAGGGCGTGCGTGTTTTTGCGTCGCGCCATAATATACCTGTTTTCGGCGACAACGCCGTGCTTGAAGATATGATTATGAACGGCGGTATTACGGATAATATCCACGCTGAGCCTGTGCATAAAAATATGCAAATCGGAACAGTGGAGATTGTTCCGTTTGAGAATAGCCACGACAGTATCGCCTGCCTCGGCTACCGTGTTAATATGTGCGGCGACCGCAGCGTTGCCGTCTGCACCGACACAGGCTACATAACCGACAGCGCGCGTGAAGCGCTCAAAGGCTCAGACCTCGTGTTCCTTGAATCAAACCACGAAATTACTATGGTGCAAAACGGACCGTATCCGTATAACCTCAAACGGCGCATACTCTCGCGCCGAGGACATCTGTCAAATGCAGATTGCAGCGAGTTTGCAAAAGAACTGCTTGAAAGCGGAACAACGCGCCTTGTGCTGGCGCACCTTTCACGCGAGAATAATCACCCCGACATAGCACGGCAGACAACGCTTGCGGCGCTGGCGGGCGCAGGATTTGCAGAAGAACACGACTTTCGCCTGCGTGTGTCGCCGCCTGAAAATGCAGAAAGGGCGATAGTTTTATGATTAAGGTGAACATTATCGCTGTCGGCAAACTAAAGGAAAAATATCTTAAAGACGCCGTTGCGGAATACACAAAACGCATTTCGGCATACGCAAAAGTTAATATAATTGAAGTCGGCGAGTACCGCTGCGGCGACAATCCGTCGGCAGCGGAAATTCAGCAGGTGCTGCAAAGAGAGGGCGAGCAGATTATCGCAAAAATCCCCAAAGGCTCATTTGTTATCCCGATGTGCATTGAGGGCAAGCAGAAGTCGAGCGAGGAGTTTTCAAAAGAAATAGAGGACATAACGCTCACAAACAGCGAGATAACGTTTGTAATCGGCGGCTCGTTCGGTCTGTCCGACGAGGTAAAATCGCTCGGCAAACTCAAACTGTCGTTTTCAAAAATGACCTTCCCGCACCAACTTATGCGCGTAATCCTGCTTGAACAAATCTACCGCGCATTATCAATTTCAAACAACTCAAAATACCACAAGTAAAAGCACTGCTGTTTAGCAGTGCTTTTACAGTTTGCAGTTAGCAGTATGCAGTTAGCAGTTGTCGGGCGGGCGTTGCCCGCACCCATTGTAATGGCGGTTACCGTCTGCCCGTAACATTAGGGAACGATACCCACATCGCTCGAAGCGTCGGGTGTGGCAAATACTATATTCTGTTATACTTGTCATAAAAACTTGCGTCCGATGGAACGCTGACATAGTTTTTGAACACAAAGCCCTTGTCGGTATATGTGTAAGCGACGGCTTCGTACGGAACAACCGCATCTTCTCTGGTATCGTAATACGTCAATTCAAGTTCAACATTGCCGTTATTGTATTTGCTCAAAAACATATATGCCGCAAAGGGCGCGTCAGCCAGTTTTTTGTCTTTGCTGTTTGCAAATTTCTCTATTTTATCGGCGGAATTTCGTTCAATAGTACCGAGAAAATACTCGTCATCGTAATAAAGATATGTGTTTACAAATAGCGTACCGTCCTTTTTTTCAACAAGATTAATCGTGACGAACGCGGTTTTAGAATAGTAGGTTACACTATTGCAGTTATTGTTATCGTTGTATGTGGCTTCGCTGTAAAGATAATCGCCTATATTTTGCTCTGCCCACTCCTGCAAGTCGTAAATATTATTGCATTTTGCAAAGTCGTCGGCATTATCGATTATGTGAGCAGTGATTTCGTCAATTTCGCTACATATTTCCTGCTCACTCTTTGCCGACGAAATGAGTGTTGCAAGGGTAATCACAATGCTTGCAATAAGCAATACGGTGGAAAACACCTTTATGCAAGTCTTGATTTTCAGATGAATTCGCGTGTTTTGTAATCGGCGTGTTTTAACAATAATGATTATTGCCTCAATTGCGGCTGCAAGGGCAGCGGCTGTTAACAACATTAAAAGCAAATCAAAAATAACAAGCAGATTTTTGTGCTTTGTGTGTTCAAAAGTTCCACGTATAAATGCTTGAACAGGCAAGCCGTAAGATAGGTTAATAATAAATCCTTTTATCCCGTAAAACGCAGGAAGTGTTAAAAATGCTGACGAAACTAAATTCAGCACCTTGCTGTATTTCACACCGAAAAACAGTGAAATTAAACATAGCATAACTATAATCGAAAGTATAATTACTTCCGTGGCGAAAACCAATCTTACGAGGTTGATGTATTCGGCAAGTGCAAATATAATAATCGCCAAGGGTGTTATTAAACACAACGCAAAAAGCAAGCCGCTTGCCACATTTACAGCGGATTTCTTTTTTAATACTACATCAAGTTGCTCGCCGACTATGTCGCCGTCACCCATATATTCGTCGGCTTTTTCCGTAGCGGCAATTTCGCTATATCCGCAGGATTCAAACCACTTTTCCTTTTCATCAAGGTGGTCAAAGAGTTCGTATTCAATCTTTTCCGTTTCCCGCTTGTTCGTAATGTGCGACAAAACAGTTTGAATATAATTATATTTTTTCATTATGCTATTCCGAATACCTTGCCGACTGCTGTAGAATAAACTTCAAATTCCTCTTTTTTCTCTTTGAGCATTGTTTTGCCCTTGCGTGTGATGTGGTAGTATTTGCGCTTTTTTGTTTGCATATCCACCCAGTAACTTTCAAGGTAGCCTGCGTCCTCGAGCGAGTGCAAAATGGGATAAAGTGTGCCTTCTTTAAGGCAAAAAACTTTTTCGCTTCTCACTTCAAGTTCTCTTATAATCTTGTATCCGTACATATCCTCGTCTGCAAGCACGGACATCACAAGCGCTGCCGTTGAGCCTTTCAGTAATTCCTTGCTGATTTGCATAGTTATACCTCCTGTTAATAAGTACATAGTAATCATATGTACATATTATAGCAGGGCAAGTTTTTGTTGTCAACACTATTAACATCTTGAAAAGGCACATATATTATGATATAATATACTCGCAAAATCCGGACTAACGGAAGCAGGTGCGAATCCTGCGCAACCGCCATTACCGTATTTGACGTTAAAGCAAGTCATTTTGCCATTGCGAGAGCGAGAAGGCGACTTGCGTTGTCTTAAGTCGGGAGACGAGTTCGGCTTTTCAATTCAGATTCTTGGGCAAGAGGAAGGATTATGAGTTGTTGCGCTTTATTTGGTGCGCTCATTTTCATCTCTGCCCGAGGCGGAGATTTTATTTTTTTGGAGGTATAAAATGAAAAAAGTATTATCAC
>ONXZ01000045.1 GCA_900321905.1 uncultured Eubacteriales bacterium | reverse complement strand
ATGTGCGAAAACGGAACTGCCGTTTTCTTTTCGACTCATGTGCTTGATGTGGCTGAAAAACTCTGCAACAAAATCGCAATTATAAAGCACGGCAGAATTATCGCAAGCGGCAGTATGGAGGAACTCACACAGGGTCATTCGCTTGAGGAAACCTTCCTGGAGGCTGACGATGAAAAATAATATTCTGCTTCTAAAAACGCTGCTTTTATCGACAAGTCAGAGCAATATATACAAGCACACTGACGATGCAAAAAAGAAAAAAAGAATTGTAAGCGGATTTATCGGCTCGGCAATTATCTACACAATGATAATGGTGTACAGCGTGTCTATGTGCGTGGGTTACGGGCAAAACGGCTTAATTGAAGCAGCGCCTGTGATGTGTGCGCTGACTGTTAGCATACTTGCTTTTGTTTTGACACTGCTGCGCACTAACGGCTATCTTTTCAACTTTAAGGAATACGATATGCTGATGTCGCTTCCGTTTGAGGCAAGGACAGTTGCAGGCTGCAAGTTCCTTTATATGTACGTCAAGAGCCTTCCTTGGTATATAAGTATTTCTTTTGCCATGCTTGCGGGATACGGATTTTTTGCAAAACCGAGTGTTTTGGCGTATATCGTCTGGATAGTTCTTACTTTTCTTCTGCCGATTATACCAATGCTTGTTGCCTCGTTTATCGGTTTCCTGATTGCAAGGGTCAGCGCAGGGTTCAGAAAAACAAATATTGTGCAGACGGTTTTAACAATAGTTTTTGTTTTGTTCTGCTTTTCACTGAGGTATATTGTTGACGGGATGTTCAAAAACGACAAGGTTGAACAAACGCTTCAGTCAATCGCAAAAATCACTGAGAGCGCAACAAAATATTATCTGCCGGCAGGTTGGTTTTCAAACGCTGTAACTAAACTTTCGTTAACTGATTTGTTCCTTTTCCTCGGAGTCAGCGCTGTGCTTTTTGCTACGGTGTTCATCATAGTTGGCAGGTCGTACCGAAATATTAATTCTGCGCTTAAATCACACGCCGCCGCAAAACGCTACAAAATGGCAGACCAAAAAGAAAAAAGCGTTGTCAACGCCATTGCATTCAAGGAATTCAAACGAATGACCGGCTCTACCACTTATATGGTGAACGCTGCAATGGGCGAAATCCTCGCATTTCTGCTTGGCGTCATAACGCTCGTTATCGGTTTTAATAAAATTGTCGCAATCGTTACAAATAACGCACCCTTTGACGCAGCAATTCTGCAGCCTGCAATTCCGTTTATCGTTTACTTCTTTATCGGTATGATGGCGACTACGGCGGCTTCGCCCTCGCTTGAGGGTAAAAACTACTGGATTATGCAGAGCCTGCCGATTGAAAAGAAAACGATGTATCAGGGAAAAATGCTGTTTAATATGTATCTTACAGTGCCGTTTATGCTGTTTGCAACGCTTTGCCTTTGCATTTCGGCAAAAGTGCCAACGATTAATACTTTATTGTATCTGATACTCGGCACAGCGCTTTGCGCATTTTCTACGGCGTGGGGCTGTGTGTGCGGTGTTCGCCATATTCGCCTTGACTGGGAAAATGAAGTTGAAGTTATCAAACAGGGCGCGGCGGTTACAGTCTATCTGCTGCCGAATATGTTTGTTGTAATGGGTCTTTGTGCGCTGACGGTATTCCTCGGCACAAAGATTGACCATAGAATAATAGCGATTGTGTTTATTCTTATATCAACAACACTTGCCGCTTTAAGTTACAGACGTGTAATGAAACTTTCAAAATAACGGAGGATAATAATATGAAAACATTAAACACAATTCAGACAATATCAAAAATTGCAAAAGTTATCAGCAAGATTATCTTTATCTGCTCCATTGTAGGGTTGTGCCTGTGCATAGCAGGTATTATCAGCCTGGCAATAGGCACAGAAGGGTTAAAACTCGGTGGTGTTACTATTCAGGGCATATTGCAGGATAAAGGCGACATTTCCGACGGAACACTTTATGCCGGCCTTGCGCGCGCTATTGTGTACTGTATCGGCACGATATTTATTTCGAAGTTTTCCGAACTTTATTTTAAAAAAGAACTTGAAGCGGGCACTCCATTTACTTTTGACGGCGCAAAGGAAATGCTGCGACTTGGCATACTTTCTGTTTGCATTACAATCGGGCAGGAGATAATCGCGTCCATCGTGTATTCCGTGATTTCAAACACGCATACCGATGTTGCACCTATGTCTGAAATAGACGCGTCGGGCGGAGTTGCAACAGGCATTGCGCTTATTGTTATCAGCCTTATTTGCAAATACGGAGCAGAACTCATACATAACAAAACTGAAGAAAACAATGAAAATATTAGTGCTTAACGGCTCTCCCAAAAGGGATAAAAGTGATACTATGCACATCACCCGCGCATTTCTTGACTGAAATCTGCTCGCCGATGATTCCCGAAAATGAATATGCCAAAATCGTCAACAGCAGCGTTAAATAAAAAGGAGTTGTAAATTATGGATAATAAGAAAACTAATAATAAAATCTGCCAGTGCTGCGGTATGCCGCTTGATGATGAAATTATCAGCAGAAACAGCGACGGCACGCCGAACGAAAACTACTGTAAGTGGTGCTATGCCGACGGAAAATTCACTTACAGTGATATGGAAACGCTGATTGATGTCTGCGTAAAGCATATGGTAAGCGAGGAGTTTTCAGAGGAGCAGGCGCGCGCGTATATGAAGCAACTTCTGCCCACCCTCGACTACTGGAAGCGATACGAAGAACTGAGCGACAACGGGGAGTTTGAACAGTTTAAGCAGCAGTTGATTGCCGAAATCAACGCGCTTGGTATTGATGGATTGCCGAAGGTGGAAAGTCTGAACGCACTCGTCGGAAGTTTCGTCAATCTGGAATATCCGCTCCCGAATGGAACGAAAGCGAAGTTCCTTAACGACGGCACAACCTATCTCGGAACGCAACTCGAATGTGCGTTTGGCGGTGAGCGCTGCTTCGGCGTATTGGCGTGTATGGATTTTATTCTGATTTGCACTTACGAGGCAGAGGGCAAAAATCCCGAACTTGTTCTTTATAAAAAAAGGTAATAAAATTACAGTTCGCAAAAAAAGTACCTTGCATTGCTGCAAGGTACTTTTGTCATTTATCTCTTGATGTCATCCCATTTAACGCCGTCAACCTGGAAGAGGTCGTCAAACTTGTAAACGTTATTTTCGTCCTCTTTGTGGCTCGGATACCAAACCTGAGCGAAGAACGGATTTGTTCTTGCAATGTTGTCATAGTCCCAAGCCTTCTGCGGAACGTAGCATTCCGGACACCAGTGACCGCCGAGGAGAATGAGGTTTGGAGACGCTTCAAATTCAGCGCCGCAGTAACCGCATTTCCACTTGAGTTTAGTTGAAAGGTCGCCCTTCTTCATCTTCTTGCTGAGGCACTCGCCGCCGCGGAATTTAGCCGCTTGCTTCATATCGTCGAGTGTGAGTTCAGATTCAGGTTTGCTCTCGTCATAACCGTGATCAAGTTTGTAGTTATCAGCGTCGCTCTGGTCCTTGTTGAACTTGCGGATTTCAAAGTTATCCCAGTCAGCAGGGATGGCGTTGTATTCCTCCATAGAGCCGTAGTAAGCAGAAATTCTGTTAGGCTCCTGAGTCTTAACCCAGTCAAGAGTACCAAAGTCTTTAGTCTGAGCAAGTTTCTTCATAAACGGCTTTGCAGCAGCCGCAACTGCGCTCTTTGGCAGATAACGCGGAATCTTGAAGTAGAACTCAACCTGGTCAGCAAGACGGTTAAAGTAATCCTGAACAGGGAGATTCTCACGGAAGTGCAAAAATTCTTCAAGTTTGTCACCGTCAGCATAGAACTGACCGTGGAAGTTCTTTGTGATAAACCAGTTTGCGTCAAACAGTTTTTCAGGGCCTGCAAGACCGAGTGTGCCAAGCAGTAATTGCTCGAACTCGTAGTTAGAAAGTCTGTATTCTTTACCGGAACCGATGTTGAAGTAGTGATTCCAGAAGTCAGCGCCGAGGTTGCCTTTCATATCCTCAAGTACAAGGTTACACATAAGACGGCCTGAGTCCTCAACTGTACACCACTCAAGTACACCGTTAATCGGAACGTGGAACATAATCGGGTCCATATTCTTGAGAATGTTAGGATAAAGGATACCTGACTGACGCATTACAACCCAGTTCTTGATGCCGCTTTCAACAAATGTGCGCTCTGCAACAACTTTTGATACAGCATAGTGGTCGTAGATTGAAACTTTAATCGGGTCGCCGCAGCGTCCCCAGTGGATAGGATAGTTACGTCCACCTGTTTCTGCAACGGTGCCTATGTAGCAAACCTTAACTGCGTCAGGGTCCGGCTGAGCAAGAACTGCTTTGCAGATATTCTCAGCAGCGCCGATGTTGGTTTTCTGTGTTCTGTAAGGTTTCCAGTCAGCCGCAGGGGATACCATACCGCCAACGTGAAGCACGTAGTCAGCGCCTGTAATACCGTCAAGCAGGCTGTCATAGTCTGTAAGGTCGCCCCAAACAATCTGAACATTTGGCTTAGCCATAAGACCTTTCAAAAGTTCCTCGTTTTTGGGACTCTTTCTTGCAAGAATTTTAAGATTAATCTCGTTTGGGTGCTTAATCATTTCCTGAACAGCAGCCCAGCCCATATTACCGGTACCGCCGGTAAGGAATACGGTTTTTTTAGCCATAAATTTAACCCTCCTTAATTTATGTGCAAATATATTCACTGTAATTATAAACTAATTCTAAACAAAATACAAGAGGTTATACAACATTTATTTGTTTTTTGTAATCGGTTTTGTACAAATTGACGGCAAAACCCCTCGCAAAGCCAATTCTGTCCTTAAAACGGCGGTATTATTATATAAATAACAGTTGACTTTAAAATGCCAATAGTATATTATTAAATAAACTCAAAGAAAAGAGGATATTAATATGTCAAAGTATCTTTTTACAAGTGAATCTGTCACAAAAGGACATCCTGACAAGATTTGCGATCAAATATCAGACGCTATCCTTGACGCTATGATTGAGCAGGACCCGATGTCTCGCGTTGCGTGCGAAACTACCTGCACAACAGGTCAGGTGCTCGTTATGGGCGAAATCACAACTAAAGCGCAGGTTGATATTCCGTCAATCGTAAGGAAAACTGTTTGTGAAATCGGCTATGACGATGACAAAAAAGGTTTTAACGGCAACACTTGCGCCGTTCTTACAGCGCTTGACAAGCAGTCGCCTGACATCGCAATGGGCGTTGACAAATCATACGAACTCAAAAACAATGAGGACGACGCCGACAACCTAAACGGCGCGGGCGACCAGGGTATGATGTTCGGCTTTGCCTGCAACGAAACTGCTGAACTTATGCCGCTTCCGATTTCTCTTGCTCACAAACTTGCAAAAAAACTCACAGAAGTACGCGAAAACGGTACTCTGCCTTACCTCTATTCAGACGGTAAAACTCAGGTTACAGTAGAGTACGACGATGGCAAGCCTGTTAAGGTTAACACGGTTGTAGTTTCGTCACAGCACAGCGAAGATGTTTCGCTTGAACAACTCCGCGCTGACATTATTGAAAAGGTAATTAAATCAACTGTTCCTGCTGAACTTATGGACGACGACACAATCTTTTATGTGAATCCTACAGGCAGATTTGTAATCGGCGGTCCTATGGGCGACTCAGGTCTGACAGGCAGAAAGATTATTGTTGATACATACGGCGGATACGCTCGTCACGGCGGCGGTGCTTTCTCAGGCAAAGACCCGACAAAGGTTGACCGTTCTGCTGCATATGCGGCACGCTGGGTTGCAAAGAATGTTGTTGCCGCAGGTCTTGCAGACAAGTGCGAAGTTGAACTTGCTTATGCAATAGGCGTTGCAAAACCTGTATCAGTTCTTGTTGATACTTTCGGCACAGGCGTTAAGTCTGACGAAGAAATCAGCGACATTGTTAACAAGGTATTTGACCTTCGTCCTTCTGCGATTATCAGGGAACTTGACCTTCGCAAGCCTATCTACAAAAATGTAGCCGCTTACGGCCATATGGGCAGGGAGGACCTTAACGTTCCTTGGGAGCAACTCAATAAGGTAGACGAAATCAAAAAATATATGTAACTGTCTTATGGAGAATATATAATTATGAAGAAAATTATCAGTTTTATTCTCGCTGTTGTTTTGATGCTTGGATTTGACACTACAACCGCGTTTGCGTCGTATTATGACTATACCACCGTTATTGAGAACTCGGACGTCAGGCTTTCCCGTACCCAGTTTACTTACAGTTCTTTTGAGTGTACTCCGAAGGTTACCGTAACCTGCGACGGCGACACTCTTGAGGAGGACTATGACTACAAGGTTACATTTTACAATAATGTTAATGTCGGCACTGCAACCGTTAAGGTTGAGGGTATCGGTTACTACTATTCGGGGACTGTTAAAAAGACCTTCAAAATTGTGCCAAAGACCGTAAAGGCTATCCACCTTGGTACTTACCACTATAACGGCAAAGCAAAGACCCCTGCAATCTACGTCAACAACAAGGTTCCTTATGACAAGTATGGCGAAACGTATACTTATACTGCAAGGGTTCCAAAGAAGTATTACACCATCAAGTATTCTGGAAGCCGCAAGAATGTCGGCAAATGCAAAGTAACGGTTAAGTTTAAAGGCCCGTACAGAGGCACGGCAAAAGGCGTTCTGACAATCAGACCGCCAAAGCCGAAAAAGGTGCGTTATAAAGCGATTTCCAAGTCACAGGTTGCAATACGCTGGACAAAGGGCAAGCAGACCGACGGATTTGAAATTCAGCGTTATAACTATAATACCCACAAGTATTCATTCTTAAAAAGACAGAGCGGTTCAAAGCTGACTGTTGCACCGCCCAAGGGCAATAAAATTGTTGATGTGAAAATCCGCAGCTACAAAACTGTCAAGGGCAAAAAACTGTATTCCGACTGGGTTTATAAAACCGCCCGTCCGAATAACCTGACAAAGGCAAAAATCACCAGCGTATCGTACAATTACAACAACTACTGGTATGTCAATATGAAGGATAACGACTGGTATGAGTATCAGGTCAGCACAAGCCCGAACTTCTATTCGTTGACTGATTCGGGTACTGTATATTACAGTTCTTATTACAAGCAGTGGATGTGCCCGAGAATGTATGCTCACTATATCCGTGTAAGACGTTACTTCCGTATGGAAAACGGCAAATACAAATACGGACCATGGTCTGATACATACGTTGTTTATCACTAAAAACGTAATAACAACACTATAAAGAAAGAGCCGACGTAATCAAACGTCGGCTCTTGTTTTGATGTTTTTGATAAATTTTTTTAGCTGCCTGATGTTACAACGTACGGCTGAATTGCGCCTGCGAGCTTGTAGATAGGCATTGTCTGGATAATAACCTCGCCGGGGCCTGTAACTACTGTATTGAACAGACCTTCGCCGCCGAAGAGCATATTCTTAACGCCCTTAACAGACTGTATATCCATACTGCAGGAAGCGCTCATAAGTACAACGTGACCTGTGTCAACAATAAGCTGCTGACCTGCGGCAAGCTGATACTTGATAGATGCGCCGTCAACCTCAACAAAGGCAGTACCCTGACCGCTGAGCTTCTGCATAATGAAGCCTTCACCGCCGAAGATGCCTGCGCCGAGCTTCTTCTGGAAGAAGGTTGAAAGCTGTACGCCCTCGGTGCTAGCAAGGAATGCTGATTTCTGAGCAATATACTCGCTGCCCGGAGCAATTTCAAGCGCCATAATCTCACCCGGAAGGCTGCTTGCAAAAGCAATCATACCCGGACCGCCGAGCGCTGTGTATTTGTTCTGGAACATACTTTCTTTAGTTACCATTCTGCCGAGCATTTTGCCGATGCCGCCGTTGGAAGTTGTCTTCATTTCCATATTCGGGCTCATCCAACTCATTCCGCCGCCTTCGGTAATCATTGTTTCGTTCGGTTCAAGATTGCAGATAGCTACAGGGAAGCTTCCGCCTTGGATTTCGTACTTCATAATTTTTACTCCTTTATTTTAAGTGCGGTGCAATGATTTACTTATAGTTTGCTGTCTTTATCAACAGCCTTATTTACTGCGTTATTCACAGCGTTTTCAAGTCCGTCAGCCTTGAGCGACTGCACGCCCTCGATTGTCGTGCCGCCCGGTGAACACACCATATCAATCAGTTCGCCCGGGTGAACGCCGCTTTTTAGTATCATCTCGGCGCTGCCTTTAACAGCCTCCGCCGCGATTTTAAGAGCAATATCCTTTTTCATTCCGTTTTGAACGCCTGCCCGCGCAAGAGCGTCGATAAACATATACGCAAACGCAGGACTGCAGCCTCCAAGTACGCCAAACAGCGGGAACTGTCTTTCGTCAAGTTCCATCACGCTGCCGATACCGCTGAAAATACGTTCGCACAGCGCTTT
>ONXZ01000242.1 GCA_900321905.1 uncultured Eubacteriales bacterium | reverse complement strand
CTGTCCCTGATAACATTAACTGTTGCGTCAGGCGCAATAAATGCAATAACATCAAGGTCAAGGTCGATGAGTTCATTAATCTTGATAATGTCTTTTGAAGCGTTCTTCTTTGATTTAGCGTTTGTGATAATCGCAACCTGGCAGTTGAGTTTTGAGAGTTTTAGTATTTCATAAACTCTCATTGCTTTGCCTGCAGGGATATGGTCGATAACGTAGCCGTTTTCAATAGCGTCTATGTTCACAGAAGTTCACCCCATTTCAAAAGTGTAATAATCAGCGCCATTCTGATATATTTGCCGTTGAGTGCCTGTACAAAATACTTTGCTCTCGGGTCGTCGTCAACAGCGGTTGTAATCTCGTTAACTCTCGGCAGCGGGTGCATAATTGTGAGAGTTTTCTTTGCGTTTTGCAGTTTATCCGTGTCGAGAATAAAAGCGTCTTTGTGCTTTAAGTATTCTTCTTCGGAAAAGAAGCGTTCACGCTGAATTCGCGTCATATAAAGTATGTCAAGTTCAGGCATAACAGCGTCCATAGTCTCAACTTCAATGTAGTCAGCACCGCTTGGGTCAAGCACGTCGGTTTTGATGTATTCGGGAACTGAAAGTTCTTTTGGCGAAATCAAAACGAACTTAACGCCGCTGTATCTGCTCATAGCCTTAATCAGCGAGTGAACAGTCCTGCCGAACTTCAAATCACCGCAAAGACCGACTGTGATATTGTCAAAAGTCCCCTTTTCACGGTAGATTGTGAGCAGGTCGGTCAGGGTCTGCGTCGGGTGTGCGTGACCGCCGTCGCCGGCATTAATTATCGGCACGAGCGCCTTTGCGGAAGCGACTCTCGGTGCGCCTTCAAGCGGGTGGCGCATAGCGATAATATCCGCATAGCAGGACACCATACGCACTGTGTCCTCAACGCTCTCGCCCTTGCTTGCCGACGATGAAGCGGCTTCTGAAAAACCGAGCACGTTGCCGCCGAGTTCCATCATTGCAGCCTCAAAAGATAGGCGAGTTCTCGTGCTTGGCTCAAAAAACAGCGTTGCGAGTTTTTTGCCGTCGCATATATGCGCGTACTTTTTTGGATTTTCAATAATGTCGAGCGCAAGTTCAATCATCTCGTCAATTTCTGCAAGAGATAAGTCGGTGGTATCAAGTAAATGTCGCATAAAATCAGTCCTTTGCACCGTTTATTTTAAGGTAGTTTTTGATTCTTTCAACGTTTTCGCGGTTGGTTTCATCTTCTTCAAGATACTCAATAATGTCGTAAACGTCAACTACTGAATATACAGGGAATCCGTATTCCTCGCCGACTTCCGCCATAGCAGATTTTTCAGTTTTGCCCTTTTCCTTGCGGTCAACCATTACGAAAACTGCGGCAACTTTGCTGTCAAGCGATGAGAGGATAGACATACTTTCCCTGATTGCTGTGCCGGCGGTGATAACGTCTTCAACTATAACAATTTCCTCGCCGTCTTTTGGCGTGTAGCCTACAAAAACGCCGCCTTCGCCGTGGTCTTTCTCCTCTTTTCTGTTAAAGAAGAACGGCACGTCAAGCCCGTTTTTAGCAAGCGCAACAGCAACTGAAACGGCAATCGGAATACCTTTGTATGCAGGGCCGTAAAGCACGGTCTTTTTATTGCCTACTTTTTCAAAATAAGCCTTTGCGTAAAATTCGCCGAGTTTTTGAATTTGCTCGCCTGTTTTGATGTCTCCCGCGTTGATGAAGTACGGAATCTTACGTCCGCTTTTTGCAGTGAAATCGCCGAATTTCAGCACGCCTGCGCCCTCTAAAAACTCGATAAATTCTCTTTTATACTGCTCCATATTTCCTCCTATCCGACAAACTCACTAACACAGCGTCTGTATGCTGCAACAGGGTCGTCTGCCTGTGTAATCGGTCTGCCGACAACAATGTAGTCAGAGCCGATTTCCTTTGCTTTTTCGGGTGTGGTGATACGCACCTGGTCGCCTACTTCGCCGTCAGCAAAACGCACGCCGGGTGTAACTGTTATAAATTCTTTGCCGCAGGCGGTTTTTACCATACCTGCTTCAAGTGGCGAGCATACAACGCCGTCAAGACCTGCGGTCTTTGTGTTTTCTGCATATTTTACGATTGTGTCGTTGATTGAGGCGTTAATCAAAAGTTCCTTTTGCATACGTTCCTCGCTTGTGGAAGTGAGTTGAGTTACTGCAATCAATAGCGGTCTTGTGCCGTCAGGACGTGTGAGTCCCTCAAGCGCCGCTTTCATCATATCTACAGTACCTGCCGCGTGCAGATTTGTCATATCAACATCGAGTTTTGACAGCACAGCCATCGACTTTTTAACGGTGTTCGGTATGTCGTGCAGTTTG
>ONXZ01000029.1 GCA_900321905.1 uncultured Eubacteriales bacterium | reverse complement strand
AACATTGTAAGTGCATTTCTTGAATATCTTCCGCCAAGCACCCAGCCGATATCCGGAAGCACATATTTAAACAGCCCTGTCTCATAAAATCTCATTACATAACCGGGGTTATCCGACAACAATGTTTTTACAAGCTCAACCTGTATGCGTTCCATGCTGACATGGCTTATTGATGGTGACAGCTTTGATATTGCATTGTATGTATTTTCTTCAATATCAAATCCGAGCTGGGCAGAGAATCGTATTGCACGCATCATTCTCAAAGCATCTTCCGTAAAACGCTCTTTTGCATCTCCCACACATCTTATAATACCTTTGTTCAAATCATTTATTCCGTCAAATTCATCAACAAGGCCTGTGCTGTCATTGTATGCCATTGCATTAATTGTAAAATCACGGCGTGCAAGGTCATCTTTGAGATTGCGAACAAACTCTACATTTTCAGGGTGACGGTTATCAAGATAGTCGCCGTCTGTGCGAAATGTCGTAATTTCATACGGTTCGCTGTCAACAAGCGCGGTAACTGTGCCGTGTTTAATGCCTGTTTCTATATACTTTATACTGCTTTTGTCAAGCACCGCTTCGAGTTCCAAAGGTGTGGCGGAAGTTGTAATATCTATATCCCCTGCTTTTCGTCCCATAATTGTGTCACGCACAAAGCCGCCGACGGCATACGCTTCGTACCCTGCGGCGGTGATTGTATCTATTAACTTTTTAGCGTTAACAGGTAATTCCATTATTATTCTTCCGTTAATTCCGATAAAGCGACAAATAATACAAAAGGTGATTTGATGAACCCTTATACAACATATACCCTTTTGTTTTTACTCGGCGGCAATGCGTACTGCGGTATTGAGTTGCTTTACAGAGCGAGAACACACTACAGTATGTTCTTTTGCGCCGGACTGTCAGTTATCGTGCTTTACTATATTTTTGTGCAAAACAGCAGGATTAATCCCCTGCTGTTTGCGCTGATTTCCACCGCTATAATCACGGCATTTGAATTTATATTTGGCTTAATTTTTAATATGCTGCTAAAGATGAACGTATGGGATTATTCAGGAGTTCCGCTGAATATCCTTGGGCAGATTTGCCTGCCGTTTTCTGCAATATGGTTTGTATTCGGAGTGATAATATACGCCATTTTCAGGTATATCATTCCTGCAAATACAGTTTGACAAGACTTTTTTCGTTGTACTTTTCAAGTTCTTCAACAGCCTGCTTGATTTCGTCATCAGTCATTGCCGGATGCTCCTCAGGATAATCCCATACGGTGTATGGGTTTTTCTTTGTGCAGAGCATTTTGCCGTCAATCAGTTTCCACGGGTAAGTCAGTATTTTACGCTTATTCTTAATATAAATCAGCGTGCCTGACGAGCCGTTTGATATGTTTTTAAAGTAGACGAGTTTTTTTGCCTGCTTCATCAAAATGCGTATTTGCTGGTCGTAAGGCATACGTCTGAACTGCCACCTGTTAATCAGCGGAAATATCACCGTTCCAAGCAGTACAAGCGCAATAACACCTACAACAACTGCAACAAGTTGTGCTGATGACATTAACAATCAACTCCAATAGTAATAATCTCAAACGGACTGTACTCGATAGTCATAGTTTCGCCTATTTCTTCCTCAAGCATATTGAGGATTTTAACAGGCTTATCGAGGTGGATAATACCGCGTGTGCCGTTTTGCTCTGACAGTCTGATAACATTCATTTTACCGTCCTCGCTACGCTTTGCAGCCTGGAGGTAAAGCGGCTCAAAAGTAGGATAACTCCACTCGCAGTCGCCCTTAACAAGCGGACAGTTATACTGCAGGGCGATATTATTTATACCTGCGTTAACGGCGTCGCTCTCGTGCGGCATAATCATATAGCAGAAATTATGTCTGCCGATATCTGCCGTAACGTCAGGGCGTTCAGTAGCACGCAGAAGTGAAAGGCTCATAGTGCTGTTTTCAAAACCTACGCCGTACTTGCCGTTGTTGATAAGCGCAACGCCGCCGAACGCCTCTGCAACCGAGCACCACTTGTGGTGACAGGTTTCAAAACGAGCCTGCTGCCAGGAGGTATTGCGGTGCGTTTCACGCTCTATGTAGCCTGCGGAAGTATCGCATAGCGCTTTTCTTGTAAGCACGTTGCAGTCAAATACTGCCTTTGCAAGTTTGTGGTTTTCGTTCCAGTCGACAATGTTTTCAACCTCAATTCCCCTGCTCTGGCGGAACAGACGAACGAGCATTGTCCACTCTGAATTATCCGTTTTAAGGACTGTTTTGAACGTAGCGCACTCGCCGTCGAGTTCATCAAGTACAATCGGCTCTTTTACGCTGATTTCAATTTCTTTGTCCTTATAATTTGGCAGAATATCCCAGGCGTCGTAGTTGCCGGGGCGGTCATCGTAGATGTGGAGTTTGTTGAACTCGCCCTTTGTCCACTCTCTGCCAAGTTCTTTGTCGTAAAGCGAAGCGATAGAGCCATCGTCGTTAAACGAAATTGAGTAAAACGGCGTAACCGCTTCCCTGCCGTGAGTTGAAATCCAGTTTGTGCTGTGCTTTGCTGCTCGCAGCGGTTTTGACTGCATTGGCGCAATATGCGGCACAAGCCAGTTACCCTTTACACCAAGGCGTGTTGACGTGCCTTTTTTGTTTGGCACAAACGTCAGCGAGTCACGCTGAATGTTAAGGGTATTAATATATTTGCTGCCTGTATTAATAATATCATCAAGCGCATTTTCAATAAATTCATAATCCGCCATTGCGTCCTCGTAAACAGGATGAATGTGCGAACCCGGCAGAATGTCGTGGAACTGGTTAACAAGAAACTTTTTATACAGCCCTGTAAGCAATTCCCTGTTATCCTCACCGCGCATAACAGACAGAATTTCAGCATTCCTGAACTTATATTCAAGGCGGCGGTTAGCAAGTTTCATATCAGATTTTGTGGTGAAAGTACCGCGGTGCATTTCAAGGTAAAGTTCGCCGTCCCAAACTTCAAGGTTTTCGTTATCCTTAAGATTCTTTTCAAGGAATTCTGCGCCGCCCATATGCTCGCATTTCGGCATAACGGAAACTTTTTCAAAGCGGTGCATAAGTTCAATCATTTCCTCAGTACAACCTGAGCCGCCATCGCCGTAACCAAACATATTCATAGTCTGACCGCCTGTATCCTTGTCGATATAAGCGTTCCAGTTTTCCTGAATCTGCGACGGGTGATTCCACGTGATAAAGTGAGTCGGCGGAACACAAGCGTATACTTCGCTACCGTCAATACCGCGCCAGATAAAATTATTGTGCGGAAAACGGTTAGTATCGTTCCAGGTTGACATTTTGTTAGAAACAAAGTAGTCAACGCCACACTTTTTAAGAATCTGAGGCATAATCCAACTGTTGCCGAACACATCGGGAAGCCACGCGTTGTTGACCGTTTTGCCGAACATACGCTTGTATGTCTGCTGACCGTAAAGACACTGCCTGATAAGCGACTCAGCGCTCGGAATATTGCAGTCAGGCTCAACATACATTGCGCCAACCGGCTCAAACTGACCGCGTGCAACCTTCTCCTTAAGTTCCTCAAACACGTCGGGATAGTATTTTTCAAGCGTTTCGTACACATAGGGCTGCGTGTGTGTAAACTTAAAGTCAGGGTATCTGTCCATCAGACGAAGTTGAATAAGCACCGTACGCAAATTCTTTTGTACAGCGTGGATTCTGCGCCAGTAGTATGCAATATCCAGGTGAGAATGTGCAATAAGCGCAACATCGCCTGCGCCTTTGTAGGTGTCGTTTGCGTAGATAACCTCGTCCATATATTTTCTGGCGTCTTTAACCCCTGTGGGTTTATCGCCATCAAAGTCGATAAGGTTCATACAGTTGTTGAGTTCACGCTTTAAAAACTCAACGTAGTCGTCACCAAAAGCCTCGCTCTTTTCAATATCATTAAAGAGTTCCAAATCCCAGACAAGATCCTGAACATCGTGATTGACTGTGCATATGTACGCTCCCTCAAAAATCTGACGGCAGCCGCGCACAGCAAGCGATTCGGGGTTACGCTCGTCATCGGGTTTTGAGCGGTTGTAGCCTATCATTTCAAAATGCAGGGTTTCACCATCGTTAATATACGGTGAAAGGAGCATACGCTCACGGTTTGGGTCGACACCGCCGATGTACTTGCCGTTGACCTTTACAATGATTTCCGCAGCAGTTTTGAGCGAAAACCAAAGTTCCTTGCCGCGCAGATGCTCGGGGATATCTACATCAGCCTTGATAAACGCCGTGCCGTCAGGTGTGAAATACATATCGCCTTTGTTGAGCGGGCGGTAGTCGTCTGAATAAAACTCAAACTGCATTTCGCTGACCTGGCGCGCGTCGCGAATCATAAGATTAGTGATTTCCCACTTTTCATCATAAATATACCTGCGAAGCCATCTGTATCGGAGTTCTGTCCATTCCTCGGGGCGCATTGAACGCCTTTGAACTTTTATATGTGCCATAACTGTGCCCCCTTAAACATCCTGAAAATACGGCTTTTTGCGTATTGCAACGACCTTGACATCTTTGTTGAGGTCGCTTTTTATCTGCTGTTCAATCCAGTCGCAACAGCGGTACAAAATCATACACTTTGAACACTCACCGCGAAATACAAGGGTGAGCGTGCCGTTTTCCACACTTTCAAATTCTACCCAGCCGCCGTCACCTTGAATCTTCGGCTGAAGCACAGTTTCAACATAATTCTGAATTTTCATAAAACCTTACCTACGCGTTAATTATTTCACCGATTACCTTTCGGATATTTTCAAGTCGGGATTTTGCATTATCCCTGTCAGGGTCAACAATCGAGTAGTAAACTTTGATTTTCGGCTCTGTTCCGCTTGGACGGACAGCCATCCACGAGCCGTCTGTGAAGATGTATTTAAGCACATTTTCCTTTGGTAAATCGCGGATACCTGTGCTGAAGTCAATAATTTCGGAAATATCAGGGAGTAGCGATGTTCCCTTTGACCTGAAGTCAACCATCAGGCTCTGAATCTTCTCAGCGCCGTCTTTGCCCTTGAGTACAAATGAATCAAGATAGTCAAGATAGAAGCCGAAATCGCTGTATATTTCGTTAAGACCGTCAAGTAGAGTTTTGCCCCGGTTTTTGTACCAGGCAGCCATCTGGCAGATGAGCATTGAGGACACGACCGCGTCCTTATCACGAGCGTGAGTGCCGACAAGATAGCCGTAACTCTCCTCATAGCCGATAACGAATTCCTGCTCTCCGCTTGCTTCGTACTTATTGATTTTATCGCCGATATACTTAAATCCTGTCAGCGTTTCCTCAACCTGCACGCCGTAACTTCTGCCAATATTCGCTCCGAGTTCAGACGTCACAATAGTCTTGACAAGGGTTGATTTTTCATTAAGTTCAGCCTTATGCATTTCGCAGATGAATTTAACAAGCAGCGCGCCTGTCTGATTGCCTGTAAACAGCACAAAGTCATCGCCGTTTCTTACTGCAATGCCTACTCTGTCGCAGTCAGGGTCAGTGCCGAGAACTAAATCAGCGCCGATTTCCTTTGCTTTTTCAATAGCAAGGGTGAGCGCCGCTCTGTCCTCGGGATTAGGCGACTTGACTGTCGGGAAGTTGCCGTCAGGCGTGCGCTGTGACTCGAGAACTGTAACATCAAGATTTTCAAGCACTTTTGTTACAGGCACAAGACCTGTGCCGTGAAGCGGAGTGTAAACAATTTTGAGGTCGCTGTTTTCAGTATAAACAGACTGCTCTTTAACCGCCTCAACAAATGCAGCAAGTTCATTTTCATAAATCGGAACAATTCTGCCGTCTGCAATATACTCGTCCTTAGATTTACAGGAAGTGTAGATATTTTTGTAATCGTCAATCTTGTTAATGTATCCTATTGCGTTTTTAGCGTCCTCGGTGCAGAACTGACAACCTTTCGAGTCGTAAACCTTGTAGCCGTTATACTCCTTTGGGTTGTGGGATGCTGTAATCATAACACCTGCGTTGCAGCCGAGATAACGTGTTGTAAATGAAAGCACAGGCACAGGAACAATAGTATGATAAGCGTAAACCTTAAAACCCTGTGAAGCAAACACACGCGCAGCGCACCATAGGAAGTCGGTAGAATTCAGTCTGCTGTCGCAAGCGATTGCGACAGAGATTTCGCCCTCATTCTGCGACTTGATATACTGCGCAAGACCGAGAGTTGCTTTGCCGACAGTATAGCGATTCATACGGTTTGAGCCGGCGCCCATAATTCCGCGCAGTCCGCCCGTGCCGAAAGCCAAATCCTTGTAGAATCTGTCCTCAATCTCTTTTTCATCTTCAATTGCTTCAAGTTCAGCCTTTGTGTTTTCATCAAAAGTGAGCCAGAGTTTGTATTTATCAGTGTAGTCCATACTTGTACTCCTTATTTTAATTTAAAATATTATAACATTAAGTCGTCTGCAATTCAACATAAAAAATAAAAAGCATCGCCCTGATGTTAAAAAACTTCAGAGCGACGCTAATAGGTGTGTTTTAAACTTTTATTTCTGTACATATGCCATGTCTCCACTGGCAAGGATTTCTGCACATTTAATTAAAAGTTTGAACATAAAAATCCGCCTCCTTTATTTGAAATTTGAGATTTAACATCTCAATTCACCACCATTATATTCAGGTGTTAAATAAAGTCAACGGATTATACTGATAGTTTATAATTTGTTTACATTTGATTTTTGTGCAGATTTAACAGTGAGCAATTATTCGCTGTTTGCATATTTACACATTTATAGTGCAATTTGCACAATTTCGTCGTTATTTTGCGTTATAAGTAAGGCCTTGTCGTCATCGCTGATTTCCCACGCCTTACACTGCCTGCAGGTATCAAAATACGGATTGTCGCAAGTCGGTGCTTCCGCCTTATTTGTATAGATGAAATCTGACAGTCCTTCTTTTTGAGCATCCTCTGTCGTCATACCAAAATATACAAGTTGCTTGCCGCCGTTAACAATAGTTTCAGTCGCAGGGTCAAACAGATAGTTTTCGCCGTCAAGTTCCGCAAGGCAGACGCCCCAGCCTGCTCCTCCGGCGTCACTCGCAATGAGTTGCGACGACGTAAGACCTCCCTGACGAAGGATAAACGAGAGCATACCTGCAATCGTCTGTGCGCTGCCCTCGCCTGTCATAATTGTATTATAAACAGTTTGGTTTTCAGCGTCAGTCTTTTTAGTATTGGAAGCAGTATAGTTGTATGCGTTAATTGCAAACACGCGCTCGTTTTCACCGCCGTTTTTGCTCTTTTTAACAATGTCGTTAATCTTTTTTGTAAAAGCGTCGGATTTTTTAATAACCTCAGATTTATCATATTTATATGTTATTGTTATGCCTGAGCCGTCGTCGTTCTTTTTAATATCTTTAACAAGAACGTTCAGCGGGAACGATGTGTAAAACAGTTGCATAACATTGTCAAACATACCGAGGTTAAACCTTACGTTGCTTTCGCCTGCACAGACCGCCTTGCACAAATCAGCATAAGCGGAAACCGCGCTTGCGTCATATGATGAATATGCGCTGTCAAACGTGTTATAAACGAGTTCAGGTTTATTCTCTGACTGCTCTTTGCTATCGTTTTTTGAATCGGCGCAAGAAGTAAACGCAAAAGCAATTACTGCACAAAGAAACACCGAAAGAATTTTTTTAGCCATTTATCTTACCTCAATTTCGGACAAAATTTCGCCCACTTTGCCGTGAATAACCATATCAGCCATGCTGTCGGCAGGGGTCGGGTCGCGGTTAATCAGCACAAAATACTTGCCGCTGAAATAACGTATAAACCCTGCTGCAGGATAAACGTTGAGCGAAGTACCTGCGACAATAAGACAATCCGCCTGAGCGATAGCATTAACAGCGCCTTCAATAGTGCTACTGTCAAGACCTTCCTCATACAGCACAACGTCAGGCTTGACCGTGCCGCCGCAGATATCGCACTCAGGCACAGGGGTGTTATTGATAATATAATCAACGCTAAAGAACTTGTGGCATTTTGTGCAGTAGTTACGGTGAACGCTGCCGTGAAGTTCATACACATTCTTTGAGCCGGCAGCCTGGTGCAAGCCGTCAATGTTCTGCGTAACAACGGCTGTGAGTTTACCTGCCTTCTCAAGTTCAGCAAGTTTCAGGTGCGCAGCGTTAGGCTTTGCGTCAAGGAACAACATTTTATCACGGTAAAAGTCATAAAATTCTTTAGTATTCTGTTTATAAAAAGTGTGGCTCAGAATCTGCTCAGGCGGATAGTTATACTTTTGGTTATACAGACCGTCCGCTGAACGAAAATCAGGTATGCCGCTTTCTGTAGACACACCTGCACCGCCGAAAAACACTATTTTTCGGCTATCGTCAATTATCTCTTGTAGTGTCATATTAAAAATTAATATTGTTCCAGCCCCAGTGACTGTGCTCGCTGTATTTAACGTAAGTACGCTGAGCGGGAACGCCAAGCCTTTCCTCTGATATTTTGCAAATTCGCTGTGTTAAATCGTCGTATGCGCTGTCATTAGTAGAGCCGAAAATCGACACATCAAACATAGCGCAGTCGCGCTCGCCCTTAAAGAACATTGTGCTGTCGCCTTGAGTGCGTACCATAAGCCACGCTTCTGTTTTGCCGGGAATCGCTGTGATAGCCGCGCCGAGGTCTGCTTTAATCTGATTTGCAAGTTCGTCGGTGATGGTTTTGTTAGTTTTAACTTCAATAAAAGGCATATTGATTCCTCCATAGAATATGTTATAATTATTATAATATCGTAAGTATTAAAAATCAATAAAAACTGTTGACTATTATTATATTAAGTAATATAATACTACATATAAATTTACTATTTGTATTTTGTAATTATACCATTTGTAATAGGTGATAAATATGGCAAAAATTTTGAACAAAAATTTCAAAAGCCCTAAACGGGAATCAAAGCCACACGCATTTATTAAAAAATACTTTATGCTGATTGTGGTCTTTGCAATTATGCTCATTCCGTCAATATACACGGTACTGTTCCTCGGGTCAATGTGGGACCCGTACGGCAACACAGGCAACCTGCCTGTTGCTATTGTTAACGAGGATAAGCCGATTGTTTATGACGGCAGAGTGGTAAACATTGGCGAGCAACTTTGCAACAAACTTGAAAAGAACGAGTCGCTCAAATTTAACTTTGTTGACGAAAAAACTGCGCTGCACGGACTTGAAAACGCGACATACTATATGGTTATGGTTATACCCGACGACTTCTCGGCAAACTCCGTAACACTCACCTCCCCCTCGCCTGAAAAAATGCAACTTGAATATTATGTAAACCCCGGTACCAACTACATTGCAAGCAAATTTGGCGAGTCCGCAGTAAAGACAATTAAGGAGCAGATTAACAAAACTGTTATCAACACTTATGCCACAACAGTTTACAGCAAACTCGGCACTATCCACGACGGTTTTGTTGCAGCGGCTGACGGCAGCGGTCAGATTGGCGGCGGTATGGTTCAACTCAAAAACGGTAACACCAAACTCACAGCAGGTATAAAAACGCTGTCGAAAGGCTGCCTTACTCTTAAAGAAGGTACAGGCACCCTTGAGGACGGGCTCAAGCAATACACAGGTGGTGTTACACAGGTTGCAGACGGTGTTACTCAACTTTCAGACGGTGTTGGTCAGTTAAAAGACGGAACAAATCAACTCTCTAACGGTGTAGGTCAGTTAAAGGACGGCACCACGCAACTTGTTGACAACAATCAAAAACTTAATGACGGCGCAGACCAGTTGCTGGGCGGTCTTAACACAATGAGCGACCAGATTGGCGAGTCGCTGACACCCGAAAACCTCAAAGACCTTGAAAGGCTTGAAAACGGTCTTATTGAGATTAATGACGGTATTCAAACCTTGCAAAAGGCTATAAACGAAGATTACAAAATCAGCGATGATAAACTTGCCACCATCAAGAAAGATCTTGATGAAGCAAACGAAATTATCAAAACCGACGGGTTTAAAACGTTGTGCAGAGTTGTAAGTTACACAAACATTGACTTTAACAAGACCTTGCAGCGTATTGAAGAAATGGAACAGTTTGCAAGCG
>ONXZ01000024.1 GCA_900321905.1 uncultured Eubacteriales bacterium | reverse complement strand
CCGCACATTTTTCATAGGCGAGGTCGTAGTCAGCAGTCCGTACTGCGACTCGGTTGAACTTATGGTAAACGAGGGCGAGGACGCACAGTTCGGCGTTATTCCTCTGCCGGCATACGACTTTAACCGCGACGGATATGTCAACGGTCGCGACCTTGCAAAGTTCAAGACGGAACTTCAAAACGACCTCGGAAAAGATTATTTTAAATATGCTATCAATTTTATGTAATATTTACATCTCACGCCTTGAATATTTATAACAAATAAAGTATAATATTTCAAATTATTTTTTAAGGAGTACAGTAATGAAAAAAGTTGCAATCATTATGGGTTCGGACAGCGACCTTCCAATCGTGACGCCGGCAATCAAAACGCTTGGCGAACTCGGTATTGAAACAGAGGTCAGAGTTATGTCCGCGCACCGCACACCTGAGGCGGCGCACGAATTCTCAAAAAACGCTATCACAAACGGCTTTGGTGTAATCATTGCGGCAGCCGGTATGGCAGCGCACCTTGGCGGCGTGCTTGCGGCTTCAACCACTCTGCCGGTTATCGGTATCCCTTGCTCGGCAAAGGTGCTTGACGGTATGGACGCAATGCTTGCAACCGTTATGATGCCGCCGGGTATTCCCGTTGCGACAGTAGGCGTTAACGCTGCCAAAAACGCGGCTCTCCTCGCGGCAGAAATTCTTGCTGTCGGCGATGAAGCATTAATGCAAAAACTCATTGATATGCGTGCCGATATGGCAAAACAGGTAGAAGCAAAAGACAAAGCGCTTCAGGAAAAATTAAAGGAACTATAATTCAGTTTCCAGAATCCAGATACCAGAATCCAGACGGGGGGTGGACTTCGTCAACACCTATTATAAATTGCTGTGCACAGCACCCTACAGGCTGGAAACTGGGCACTGGAAACTGCAAAAAGGAACTATAATTCAGTTTCCGGAATCCAGATACCAGAATCCAGACGGGGGGTGGACTTCGTCCACACCTATTATGAATTGCTGTGCGAGATTCCCCTGTGAGGGGAAATGTCACCGCAGGTGACAAAAGGGTGAGGCGCCCGCTCCAAGGGGCACCCTACAGGCTGGAAACTGGGCACTGGAAACTGCAAACTGTTTTACGACCAAAGGGAGGAAAACTATGCAAAAAAGTTACAGCGACAGTTATGCGGCTGCAGGCGTTGACGTTACTGCAGGTTATGAGTCTGTTGAACTGATTAAATCACACGTTAAGCGCACCTCGATTCCCGGTGTTATCGGCGGTATCGGCGGCTTTGGCGGTATGTTTGAACTGCCGTGGAGCGACTACAAAAATCCTGTGCTTGTTTCAGGCACAGACGGCGTCGGCACAAAACTCAAACTCGCCTTCCTTATGGACAAGCACGACACTATCGGTATAGACTGCGTTGCTATGTGCGTTAACGACGTTGCGTGCAGTGGTGCAAAACCGCTGTTTTTCCTTGATTATATTGCGTGCGGTAAGAATTATCCTCAAAAGATTGAACAGATTGTCAAGGGCGTTGCAGAGGGCTGTGTTCAGTCGGGCTGTGCGCTTGTAGGCGGCGAAACCGCTGAACATCCGGGTCTTATGCCAAACGAGGAATACGACCTTGCAGGCTTTACCGTAGGTATCGGCGAAAAGGATAAACTCGTGTCCGGCGAACATCTTAAGGCAGGTGACGCTCTTATCGGCGTTGCTTCGTCAGGCGTTCACTCAAACGGCTTTTCGCTTGTAAGAAAAGTGTTCAATATCAGCGGGGATACTATCGGCGTTCACTACGACGAACTCGGCAAAACACTTGGCGAGGAACTTATCACACCGACACGCGTTTATGTTAAACCGCTTCTCACTCTTATGGAGAGCGTGCGCGTCAATGCGATTTCGCACATCACAGGCGGCGGCTTTTATGAGAATGTGCCGCGTATGCTTAACAGCGACACCCTCGCTGTTATAGAAAAAGACAAGTGCCACCACAAGCCTATTTTTGATTTGATTCAAAAGGTTGGCGGTATCAGCGAACACGATATGTACAACACCTTTAATATGGGCACAGGTCTTGTTATCGCAGTAGACAGCGACAAGGCTGACGAGGCTGTGAGAATTCTCACGTCCTGCGGTGAACAGGCTGCGGTTATCGGTGAAATCAAGAGCGGCGAAAAGGGAGTAGAACTCGTATGATGAATATTGCTGTTTTCGTTTCGGGCGGCGGAACTAACCTTCAGGCGCTCATTGACGCTCAGAACCGCGGGGAGATTAAAAACGGAAAAATCACATTTGTGCTTGCTTCAAACGACAGCGCATATGCGCTTGAAAGAGCAAAAAAAGCAGGCATTGAAAGCACTGTTGTCAGCAGAAAAAGTTATGTTTCAAAAGAGGAGTATGACAAAGCAATCCTCAAAGAACTTGAGGGCAGGGATATTGATTTGATTGTGCTTGCAGGCTTTTTGTCAATCCTCGGTGAGGAACTTGTCAGCACCTACCGCAACAGGATTATCAACATTCACCCCAGCCTTATTCCGCTGTTTTGCGGCGACGGTTTTTACGGCAAAAAAGTACACACCGCAGTACTTGAAAGCGGTGTAAAAGTTACAGGCGCAACTGCGCATTTTGTTAACGAAATTACTGACGGCGGCGCAATTATCCTGCAAAAGGCTGTGCCTGTTGAACAGGGCGACAACGAGGATATTTTGCAGTACCGTGTTATGCGCCAGGCGGAGTGGGAAATTCTGCCAAAGGCAGTATCACTTTTCTGCGAAGGCAGAATAAAGATTAATGGAAATAAAACGGAAATAATATAGAATTGAAAATGGAGAATGGAGAATGGAGAATTTCGGGTGGACTCCGTCCACACCTAAATTTATATTATCGGGTGCGGGAAGATTCCCCTGTGAGGGGAAATGTCACCGCAGGTGACAAAAGGGTGAGGCGCCCGCTCCAAGGGTCCCGCCATTAATTCTCAATTCTCAACTCTCAATTCTCAATTCTTTCGACGAAGGAGAAAAGTATGGAAATCAAATCACTTGCAACCGAACTCAGCACAAACACATACCCCGGCAGGGGCATTGTAATCGGCAAGAGCAAAGACGGCAAAAACGCTGTTATTGCATACTTCATTATGGGCAGGAGCGTGAATTCGCGCAACAGAATTTTTGAAGAAAACGACCGCGGCGGTATCCGCACAAAGGCTTTTGATGAGAGCAAGATGGAGGACCCGCATCTTATAATTTACAACCCTGTGCTTAAACTTGAGGGCAAAACTATCGTCACAAACGGCGACCAGACAGATACAATTTATGACTTTATGAAAGACGGTCACTGCTACCGCCACGCGCTTCTCACCCGTGAGTACGAGGACGACGCGCCTAACTACACGCCGAGAATTTCCGCAGTGGTTAAGCCAAACGGCGACTACAATATGTCTATTCTCAAATCAAATATGGGCATGCCTGAGTGCGTAAGATATTTTTACGAATACCCTGCACACGCAGGTATCGGACATTTTCTGCATACATATAAGTGCGACGGCAATCCGATTCCGTCGTTTGAGGGCGAGCCTACGCCTGTTGAGATTGACGGCGATATTGACGAGTTCACCGATATGGTATGGGACAACCTCAACGAGGATAACAAAGTTTCGCTTTTCACTCGCTTCATCAATCTTGAAAACGGCACAGAAGAAACAAGGATAATCAACAAAAATCAATAGAATTATGAATGATAAATGATGAATTATGAATTTATGACGGGCTCCGCCCGTACCCATTATATAATGCCTGTGCGGCGAGCACCCGAAATTCATCATTCATAACTCATAATTCATAACTAAAGAAGGAGCAACAAATGAGAGTATTAGTCATCGGTTCAGGCGGCCGCGAACACGCTTTAATCAGAAAAATCAAGCAGTCACCAAAGGTTGACTACATTGCCTGCACACCGGGTAACGGCGGCATTTCGTATGACGCGGAGTGCTTTGATGTCGGCGCTTGCGACATTGACGGTGTAGTTGCGCTTGCAAAAAAAATCAGCGTTGACCTTGTTGTTGTAGCGCCTGACGACCCGCTTGTGCTTGGTATGGTTGACGCGCTGAATGCAGCAGGCTTTGCGACATTCGGTCCAAACGCAGCGGCGGCTATTATCGAAGGCTCAAAGGTTTTTTCAAAAAATCTTATGCTCAAATACGGTATTCCTACTGCAGAGTACAAGGTGTTTGACAAGGCGCAGGACGCGATTGATTACATAACTGAAAAGAACGAATTTCCTACCGTTATCAAAGCCGACGGTCTTGCGCTCGGCAAGGGCGTTCTTATCCCTGAAACGCTGGAAGAAGCAGTTGCAGGCGTGCGCGAGATTATGGAGGACAAAGTTTTCGGCGACAGCGGCAACAATATTGTCGTTGAAGAATTCCTCACAGGTCCTGAGGTTTCAGTTCTTGCCTTCACAGACGGCAAGTGCGTTAAACCGATGGTGAGTTCTATGGACCACAAGCGCGCTCTTGACGGTGACAAAGGGCTCAATACAGGCGGTATGGGTACTGTTTCGCCAAACCCTTACTACACCGACGAAGTTGCAAAAGAGTGTATGGAGAAAATTTTTATACCTACAATCGAGGCGATGAACAAAGAGGGCAGAACGTTCAAAGGCTGTCTTTATTTCGGACTTATGATTACACCGAAGGGCGCAAAGGTTATTGAATACAACTGCCGTTTCGGTGACCCTGAAACACAGGTTGTGCTCCCTCGCCTTAAAACCGATATCGTTGATATTTTTGAAGCGATTAACAACGAAACGCTGTCTGACCTCGACATTGAGTGGTCTGACGAGGCTTGTGCCTGCGTTATTATGGCATCGGGCGGATATCCGAAATCTTACCCAAAGGGCATTGAGATTACAGGTCTTACAGACGGTCAACTTGACGGCGTCACTGTATACCACGCAGGTACCGCTATAAAGGACGGCAAACTCGTCACCTCAGGCGGCAGAGTGCTTGGCGTTACTGCGCTTGGCAAAGATTTGCAGGCTGCACTTGCAAAGTCATACAAAGCAGTAGAACTCATTAAGTTTGACGGCGAACACTACCGCAAAGATATCGGCAAGCGTGCTTTAGAGGCTAAAAACAACTAATAGTTACAAAATTATTACAAAAAGTTATTGACAATTATACTATAAGCAATTATACTAAATTTGTATTATTATAATATAAACTCAACTCTGAGAGGTCGGTATTATGGCTACAATCAAAAAGAGTAACAAGAAGAAAATCATTATACCAATTTGCATAGTTCTGGTAATTGCACTTATTGCCGGTGCTGTTTTTGCTGTTTCAGCAAACAACAAAGTTGTTGCGGTTTCCCTCAGTGAAATCAAAACAGGCGAGATTGTTGAGGACATTAACGCAACAGGCAAAATATCTTCGGGCGCAAGCAAGGAGTTTAAGGCAGGCACCGTCGCACAGTGCAAGGACGTTTATGTAAAGGTCGGCGATACTGTCAAGAAGGGCGACAAACTCGCAACTTTCTCAACAGATGAACTTGACAGCGAAATTGCGTCACTCCAGGCAAGTTACAGCGACTCGAGCAACGCATATTACTCAGCGCTGAACACCCAGGCGGAGAATGCTAAAAAACTGCGCGCTGTTAACCGCCAGATTAAAGCGCTTGAAAAAAAGGTGGCAAAGCAGCAGAAAAAGAAAGCCGCTGCAACCACCACCAAAAAGACGACTTCTAAAAAAGCCTCTACAACCAAGGCTTCAACTACAAAGCGCAGAAGTATCACTTCCACATCAACTACAATCAAGGCAAACTCAAGCAATACACCTAAAAACGATTCGCCGATAAATATTCCCGACACATCAGATATTTCAAGCGATTTGGAAAAGGCTGTGAAAGCGCTGCAGGACCTCTCTGATACTATCTCAAAACTCAGCGACGATATTACAACAACGAACGCTATCACACGCGAGGTTATGAACCGTATTGCAAAAGAACTTGACTCAGGCGACTACTCACCGCAGGCTATTGCAGACGCTGCCGGTAAGGCGATGAGCGACGCTATCAAGTCCGGACTTATTGACGAAACCAAACTTATTGTTGAAAGCGGCGTGGCTGTGCAGATGGTTGAGTCGGCTGTCAGGGCTGTAAACTGGAAGGCTATCGGCAGTTCAATCGCAAACAGCGATAACGCTACTCTCGCAAGCGCAGAACTTCAACTCTCCGCACTTTACGCTCAGCGCGAACTGTTTTCAATCGGTGCAAGCGGCACAACGCTTAACGCGCAGAAACAGGCGATGAACGCTACAAAGTCGGCGCTTGACAAACTCAAAAAATCACAGCAGCAACTGCAGGCCGGCTGGGTTTCAACTATCGACGGTGTAGTTACGGAATGTTCTGTTAAATCAGGTGAGCAGACTTCGGCGCTTGAAACAGGCATTAAAGTTGAAAATCTTGATAAAATGGCTGTTACAATTTCACTCGGTGAATATGATGTTCACAAGGTTTCAGTCGGTATGAAGGCGAATATCACCACCGCATACGGCAAGTACACGGGCGAGATTATCAGCATCGCACCAACAGCAACAGGCTCATCAAACAGTTCGATGCTTGATTCTGTCGGCTCAATGGCAGGCGTCAGCGGTCTGTCCTCGCTTACAGAAAAGGGTGCAGGCGTTGAGTGCGTTGTATCTGTTGATGACCCTGACGAAAATATTATTGCAGGTTTTGAAGCAAGCGTTGAAATCAAAACAGGCACTTACTCTGACATTCCGACAGTTCCGATTGAGTCAATCGTGCTTGAAAAAGACGGCTCATACGTTTACCTTTACGACGAGGCTACAGAAACGGTAACCAAAACCAAGATTGAGGTCGGCGCACATTCCGACTTTGCATATGAGGTTAAAAGCGGACTCAAGATAGGCGACAAGATTGTTGCCACACCGGGTCAGGATTACGAGGAAGAGTCATTTAAAGTAAAAGTCAAGTAAGAGGGAATAACTTTGAATTTTTCAGAAAGCCTAAAAATTGCTATAAAGTGCATTAAGGCAAACTGGATGCGCTCCCTTCTGACAATGCTTGGCATCATCATCGGTATCACGTCGGTAATTATGATTGTCGGCGCGGGTACAGGTGTGCGCGACTACATAGTCGGTCTTATTCAGGATATGGGTTCAAACGCCGTTCTTGTAAGCGTTGACGAAACGCAGGCTACGGACAACGACTATATCACGCTCGACGATGTTGCAAACATTAAAAAGAAGGTTAAGGACGTTGAGCGCTGCTCGCCAATGCTTATGGGTTTTGGCAGGGCGACGATTGACAAAACCGCAACCGAAGCCACCGTTATGATGATTGGCGTTAACAGCGATGTTCAGTTTGCTATGACAAGCACCTGCGAGCACGGCAGATTCTTCAACGACGAGGAATATGACGCCAACGCACCGATTGCCGTAATGGGTATTGAGTCGGCAAAAAGCGTCTACGGCTACGAAGATGTAACAGGCGAGTCCGTCACAGTCACGTCAAGCGGAACTTCTATGAAAATTAAGGTCTGCGGCGTAGCAAATGTTGACAGTCTTGCAAGTTCGCTCGGCGGCTCAGGCGGCATGTCAAATATGTTCAAGTCCAGTTCGGATAAGCCGGTTATAGCGCTGTTTATGCCGTGTACCACGCTCACGCAGATTACAGGCGGCGAGTCGCATCTCGGCAGCGTGTTCGTTATTGCCGAGGAGGGCGCCGACTACGACGCAGTAGGCAATGCGACTGTGAACTACCTTAAAGCGGCGCACAGCAATTATGAAAACGGTATGTACACCGCGCAGAATATGGCAACATATATTGAAATTGTTGATATTGTTATGAAGGTTCTCACAATCTTCATCGCAGGCGTTGGCGCAATCTCGCTTGTAGTTGGCGGTATCGGCGTTATGAATATTATGCTTGTGTCTGTCACAGAGCGTACGCGCGAAATCGGTATACGCAAATCGCTCGGTGCAAAGACGGGTGTAATCACAATGCAGTTCTTAACGGAGTCGATTATACTTTGCCTTATCGGCGGACTTATCGGTGTACTGCTCGGCGTAGCAGGCGCGTTCGGCGCGTGTGCAATAATTGACATACAACCAAAAATAAGTATCTGGCTTGTGCTTCTGGCGCTCCTTTTCTCAAGCGGCGTAGGTCTGTTTTTCGGTATCTACCCTGCACGAAAGGCGGCAAAACTCAGCCCGATAGACGCACTGAGAAGCGAATAATTAAAAAGGTTTCTGAAGTATAATTCTTCAGAAACCTTTAGTTTTTTGCAAAATTAATTACTGCCGACAATTTAAAATTATGCTGTTCATCTCGCTCATCTTGCTCTCCATATCTTTTGCGAGGGCAAGTTGATTTTTTGCGCGCACAAGGTTATGTTCTTTGTAGTCGGTCTTAAAGTAAACGTCGCCGCTCAGATAGTCGGTGAGGAAACGCATTCCGAGTTCAAGTGTAATCAGTTTTGACGCGAAGGCGAGATTCGCTTTTTCACATTCGTTCAGAGTATCGCCCGCTTCGCTCAAAAAGCCTTTTGCGTACGCTTCAAAGTAGTCGAGGTTAAGCGATACCTTGCTAAGGTCAGCCTCGTCCTCCGCAGCGGTGCTTGCGCCAAAGCGTATAGCGTCAGCAAAGTCAAACAGCGCAATACCCGGCATAACGGTGTCAAGGTCGATAACGCAAACACATTCGTTTGTGTTTTTATCAAACATAACGTTGTTGAGTTTTGTGTCGTTGTGCGTCACGCGTAGCGGAATCTCACCGCTTGCGGCAAGCGCTTCGAGTTTGCCCATCTCGTTCTTGCGGCTGTTGATGAATTCAATCTCCGCTTCACAGTTTTTTGCGCGGTTTTTAACGTCGAGTTGCAGCGCAGGCAAAAACTCGTTTTCGTACCGCCAGATAGTGTTGTGGAAGTTCGGTATAGTCACATAAAGTTTGCCCGAATCAAAACCGCCGAGCATTCTCTGAAACTTGCCAAACGCAATTCCGCTTGCGCCAAAGAGTTCTTCCGTGTCAGCAAAGTCGTAACTAATGCTGTCCTTAACAAAAACGTATGCGCGGTAGCAGGAATTACCGTCGCCGCGATAGTATTTAGCGCCGTCTTTTGTCTTTATGTAATGCAGCGTTTCGCGGTCGGGGTCGCCGCCGTTTTGTTTTATAACTTCACGCAGGTAAGATGTAACGGCAAACACGTTTTCCATCAGTTCGTCAATGTTCTTAAACACGTTGCCGTTGACACGCTGCACAACGTAACACTGCTCCGTGCCGTTTTCGTCGTATTTTGCTATATATGTCTTGTTAATATGTCCCGAGCCGAATTCTTTGCACGACACAAGGTCGCCCTTAAAATCAAATTTGCCGAGGATGGTTTTAATATTCTCCATATAATCACCAACTGCATTATAACATAAGTGACTAAAATAATCAATTATAGTTGCAATAATACAGATTTTATTGTAAAATGTGATTGTTAGTTAATAATAGAAAAAGGGGAATCAATTATGATTGTTAAATTTGAAAGAAGTACAGACATTAAATATATCGGTGTCAACGATTATGACATTGACCTTTTTGAGTCACAGTATATGCTCGAAAACGGTATGGCGTATAACTCATATCTCATTCTCGACAAAAGGGTTGCTATCTGCGACGGCGTTGACAAAATTGCAGTTGACAGATGGCTTGCCAATCTTGACGAAGCGCTTGAGGGCAGAACGCCTGATTATCTTATTGTTCATCACCTTGAGCCTGACCATTCGTTCAGCATTCAGGCAGCAGCGGATAAGTATCCTGATATGAAGATTATACTTTCGGCAGGCGCTATGCGTATGCTTCCGCAGTTCTGCGATGTTGACCCTGCAAGAACACGCTCTGTTACGGAAAATGATATGCTCGACCTCGGCTATCACAAACTCACATTTATGATGGCGCCGATGGTACACTGGCCTGAGGTTATGGTTTCATATGACAGCACGGACAAGGTGCTTTTCTCGGCAGACGCATTCGGTAAGTTCGGCACAATCGACGCTGACGAAGGCTGGTCTTGCGAGGCAAGAAGATACTATTTCAACATCGTCGGCAAGTACGGCAAGCAGGTTCAGGCGCTCCTTGCAAAGGCAGGCAAACTTGATATTCAGACAATCTGTCCGCTTCACGGTCCTATTCTTACCGACACAATTCCTGAGGTGTTAAGACTTTACGACACCTGGTCAAAATATGAGCCTGAGGACAGAGGCGTATTCATCGCAGTTGCTTCAATTCACGGCAACACTAAGGAAGCCGCGCTCAAACTTGAGAAAATCCTCGAGCAGAGATGTTGTCCGCGCGTTGCGTTTGCAGACCTGTCGCGCGATGATATTGCAGAGTGCGTTGAGGACGCCTTCCGCCACAGCGTTGTAGTGCTTATGGCTTCAAGTTACGACGCAGGTGTGTTTGCGCCGATGGCAGATTTCCTGCACCACCTCGAGTCAAAGAGTTTCCAAAACCGCACCGTCGGTCTTGTTGAAAATACATCATGGGCGCCGTCGGCAATCAAGACTATGCGCGCTGAACTTGAGCAGATGCAGAACATTAAAATACTTGACAAAACAGTTTCAATCAAAACCCGCGTAACCGACGCAACCGTTATGGAACTCGACGCTCTTGCTGAAGAGATTATGAAGGAATTTTAATCAGAATCCAGTTTCCAGATACCAGTATCCAGCAGAGGGTGGACTCCGTCCACACCTATTATAATGAGTGTGAGCGAAGCTCACCAAATGCTGGAAACTGGTTACCTGAAACTGCAAACTGGTTACTGGAAACTGCAAACTGTTATGACTGAAAGGAGTAACCCCTATGAACCCCCTTGCATTTACAAAATTATCCTACGGCGTTTACGTTGTTACCTCCTGGGCGGACGGCGGCAAGCCGACAGGCTGCACGGCAAACTCCGCAATGCAGGTAACTGCTGAGCCTGCTACTATCGCGGTCAGCATTAACCACAGCAATTTCACAAACGAGTGCATTAAGAATTCGGGTATGTTCGCAATTAACGTGCTTGGCGAAAACACTGCACCGCTTACAATCGGCACTTTCGGTTTCCGCAGCGGCAGGGATTTTGACAAGTTTGCCAAAACGCCTGAGGTCAGGAACTTCCTGCCTGTTGTAGACGGCAGTATCGCACACATCACCTGCAAGGTGATTGATACTATGGAGAGCGAAACACACACCGTTTTCCTCGGCGAAGTAACAGGCGCAGAAGTTCTGTCGGACGACACGCCTATGACTTACGCTTACTACCACAATGTAATCAAAGGCAAGTCACCAAAAACCGCACCGACATATGTTAAAGAATAAAAAACTCAGGAATGAT
>ONXZ01000084.1 GCA_900321905.1 uncultured Eubacteriales bacterium | reverse complement strand
ACAAAAGCGTACCATAAAGGATTCTGGTTATTTCTACCGCGATGTAATTAACACTAACGGAGAAGCCATTTTCAGTGACACTTGGACAGAACAGTAATTCTGATTGTTCAGTAAATACATTCCATAACAAAAAATAGAAACGCTCTGGAAAGCTTTGTTGAATCCGCTTTCCAGAGCGTTTTTCACGTAAAAATAGAAATTACAATTTCAGGAACAGAGCAGAGAATAAAATCAACAGCATGCAAATCGGGCAGATAAATTTGATCATAACACGATACAAACCTTTCGCACGAAAGCGTGCATTCTTCTCGATTTCATCTTCTACAAAAGTTGTTTTTACAACAAATCCAACCAACACACAAGTCATCAATGCGACAATCGGCATCATAATGTTATTGCTAATATAGTCGAAGAAGTCCAGGAACTGCATGTGGAAAATAGTGAAATCAGACCAAATGCTATATCCAAAGACAGAAAGTAAACCGATCAGAAACGATATGCCGGTAACAATCAGGCAACTGGGAATCCGTTTCCAGTGGAATCGTTCTTCCACAATGGAAACAACCGTTTCCATCAAAGAAATGGAAGATGTCATTGCAGCCAGTACCACCAACAAGAAAAATACTGCACCAACGATCTGTCCGCCCAACATTTCCTTGAAAACATTCGGGAGTGTGATAAACATCAGACTTGGACCAGCATTCAAAGCATTTTCATCACCACCGGAAAAGACAAAAACTGCCGGAACGATAATCAGTCCAGACAGAAAAGCTACCAAAGTGTCGAACACTTCAATCTGGCGAACAGAACTTTCAATGTTATCTTCTTTCCGCATGTAAGAACCATATGTAATCATAATACCCATTGCAAGCGACATTGAGTAAAACAGCTGACCTAGAGCAGCAAGGAAAGTCTTGACGCTCAGACTTTTTAAATCAGGCAGAAGGTAGTATTTAACGCCTGCCATAGCTCCGGGACGTGTTACAACGTATACTGAAAGCGCAACTGTGAGGACAAGCAGCGCAGGCATAAGGACTTTGCTGAGTTTTTCAATGCCTTTGTTAACGCCTGAAACGATAACAAGCGTTGTTGCAACAATGAAAATCAAAAACCATACAAGCGGTTTAGCGGTTGCGCTGATGTAATTTCCGAAAAACGAATCTTTAGCCGCTTCGCCAACCTGACCTGTAACCATAACCGCCGCATACTTTGTAACCCAGCCGCCGATAAGGCAGTAGTATGGGAAAATAAGCACGGGTACAATTGTTGCAAGTTTGCCGAGCCAGCCCCACTTTTTATTAAGCACGCCAAATGCTTTAAGCGGACTCAACTGAGTTTTCCTGCCGATTGCAATCTCCGTTACCATAAGCACAAAGCCGAAGGTGATTGCAAGAATGATGTATACGAGAAGGAATGCTCCTCCGCCGTACTTTGCTGCAAGATACGGAAAACGCCACAGGTTACCAAGACCAACTGCCGAACCTGCTGCAGCAAGGACGAATCCGAGTTTACCTTTAAAGGTACTTCTTGTTTCTTCCATAATAATTTCCACTCCTTAAAAATACCTTTATATAATAAACTAAAAAGAGATATAAATAAAGGAAAAAATGCAATATTTGTATATAAAAGGCTAAATATACAAAACAAGAGCGGAATACTCCGCTCTAATTGTTAATTTCCTCATTAATTGTGTTGTGACCGGTGTCAAGAATACTCTTAAATACATCATAATTATTCCTGACATCAGGTTTGATTGCAAAAACGACATCTCTGAACAGGTGCGAATAGCCGTTTTTAACAAGCAGTTGTCTGAACGCATTTGCAACAAGTTCAGGCGGATTGTTAAACGCTCCGCAGCCGAACGCGCCGAGTATTAAAACATCAACACTGTTAGCGATGGCAACTTCAAAAATATTCTTTATTCGGGCATAAAATACCCTTTCATACTTCTTTTGGTTATACGGACCTGAAGTCGCTCTGTTGTAGTATGGCGCGGCGCAGGTTATTACATCAACTTTAAACGGCGTTTCAAGTTTAACCGGAAGTTCGTTGTCCGACTTAAAAACAGTGACATCCTTTGAATAAACGACTGAATCGGTACCGTACGGCGTTCTGTTGCGTGTGTTGCGGTCGTAGTAATTAGTCAGCACATAGTTGCAGGTCAGTGCCGCATAGAGGTTACTGCTACGGCAAAGACATTCTTCCTGCGCCATTGCGCCGCGTTCAACTCCGCCGCCGGGATGATATGGGTTTGCAAAGTTAAGCACTGCAATACGCTTGCCGCTGCCGACAAAGTGCATTGCCTGATGGAAGGTCGTGTCAGGCGTTACGGTGATAATTGTGCGGTGACGCTTGAACGGCTTATTGATAACAGAATAGTTTTCAAAATACACAAGGGTTGAATCAACCATAGCGTTTGTGCTTTCAATCAAATCCTGATATTTTGTAAATGACTTTACCGTATCATAAAAGCACTCAACAAGTTGTTCTTCGTTAACGCTCATATTATCACCTCTTTCCTGATTAATTATAGCATAAGCAGTGAGAATAATCTACTGCAAAGTTTGATATTCACTGATAATATTTTTAATTTCTTCCTCCGCCTCTTTGACCTCGTTGTAAAAAGCACGCGACGACACGCGCAGTGCGCCGCCTGCAAGAATAATAAGTTGTTCAAGCGCGTCTGACGTAACCACACGTACTTTATGCTTTTTGGCGAGTTTGTGGGATACCTTTTCAATATACATATCGGCAGTTTCCGCTTCCTTAGTGTAAACCACGTTGATGTTGTCGATTTTTTCCACCTCGCGAGTGTTGCCCTTTACCTTGTATGCGTCAAATACGAGGATAACCTCACACTTTTTGTAACCCTGATAGTTGCAAAGGATATTGATAAGCGCGTTCCTTGCGCCGTCAATACTGCTTTCGGACAAATCACGCAGGTTGTCCCAGGAAAATATAACGTTATAGCCGTCAACGAGAAGATACTCCTCGCCGTCATATTTGGGCGCGGACTTTTTATATTTAGGTGTTTCAGGCTTTTTGGGTTGTGCGGTAACAACCGCGTTGTCAAACGCTGTACGGGATTTAACAGGACCGTAGGTCTGCTCAAAAATCTGCATAAGTTCTTTGTCAAAAGCAAAGATATCCTTTTGCGATTTAAAGGAGTTAAAATATTTGCGAGGGTCTGCCGCTGCAGTTGATTTTTTCTGCGACGAGAGCGCGCTCGGCAGGTGCATATGACTGCCGACTTCGTCCCATTTGACGTTGTAACCTGCACCGTGGGAGCAGAAAACAGAGTCTGCCGTGTTTTGTGTGTCGCTGTCGCAGTCGTAGCCTATTTCGCTGATAACCTGCTCTGCATTACGGCAAGGCTCATAGCCTTTCAGATTGCAGGTTAGTTTACCTTTGCCGTGAGTATACTGCACGAGTTCACCGCTGTAATCGCACATTTCGGACACAGGGGCGGTGCCTGTGATTACAGCAAACTCCCCTGTCGTTTCAGGAGGATTGAACGTGCCTGACATACGCTGAATATCAGCCATCGCCCTGCCCACATTTTCGGCAGGGACTTCAAGCGTGAAGTCGTACACAGGCTCAAGCAAAACGCTTTTTGCACTACGCAAGCCCTGACGTACTGCACGGTAGGTCGCCTGACGGAAGTCGCCGCCCTCAGTATGCTTTGCGTGCGCTCTGCCGGAAGCGAGTATAATCTCCATATCAGTAATCGGTGCGCCTGTCAGCACGCCGATATGAGTTTTTTCGTACAAATGGGTGATAATAAGACGCTGCCAGTTTTTGTCGAGCAAGTCCTCTTTACATTCAGAACGGAAAACAAGACCGCTGTCACGCGGTGCAGGTTTAAGTATCAAATGTACCTCGGCATAGTGGCGAAGCGGTTCAAAATGCCCGACGCCCTCAACGGTGTCGGCAATCGTTTCCTTGTAGATAATATTTCCCCTGCCAAAATCGACCTTGTAGCCAAAACGCTCGTGAATAACAGAGCGAAGAACTTCAAGCTGAATTTCACCCATCAGTTGCACCTGAATTTCGCCAAGGCGGTCGTTCCATACAACTTTAAGTTGAGGGTCCTCAGCTTCAAGCATACGCATATCTGTCAGCGCAGTGTGAGTGTCCGTACCGTCAGGGAGAATAATCCTATAAGTGAGAACAGGCTCAAGAACCGGTAGCGCAGAGTTTTTTTCAGCGCCGAGTCCGTCGCCGCAAGAGGCAAAGGTTATACCTGTAACAGCACAGACTGTGCCTGCCACTGCCTCGTCAAGCGCATTAAACTTATCACCTGAATATATGCGGATTTGATTGACTTTTTCGCCGTCCTTATTATTTGGGCTGTCAAGAATATCTTTGACTTTAAGCGTACCGCCTGTAATCTTAATAAACGTCAGTCGGCGTTTCTGCTTATCTTCCGCAATCTTAAATACCTTTGCGCCGAATTTATCGGAGTAATCAGGCATTTGAGTGTATTCACAAAGCAGATGTAAAAACTCATCTACACCGTATACTTTAAGCGCGGAGCCAAACGCGCAAGGAAAAACCTTGCGATTTGCAATAGCATCTATAATATCACTTTTGCTGACATGCTCGGTTTCGTAAAACTGCTCGAGCAACAAGTCATCACACAGGGCGATATTCTCGTAAAACTCAGTTGTATCCCTTTGTGTAAAATCAACGCAGTTTTCGCCAAGCCGAGTTTTAAGGCGATGCATATCAACATCTTTATCTGCGCCGTCCAAGTCCATTTTATTAACGAAAATAAAACAAGGAACATTGTACTTTGCAAGAAGTTTCCAAAGCGTTACGGTGTGACTTTGCACTCCGTCTGTGCCGCTGATAACAAGTATTGCATAGTCAAGCACCTGCAGAGTGCGCTCAGTTTCGGCTGAAAAATCAACGTGACCGGGAGTATCGAGCAGAGTGAATTCAGTATCCCCTGCCGTGAACACTGCCTGCTTTGAAAAAATTGTTATGCCTCGGTCACGTTCAAGAGAATTAGTGTCGAGGAATGAATCACCGTGGTCAACTCTGCCGAGTTTGCTGATAGCGCCTGCGCGGTATAGCAACGCTTCCGACAATGTAGTTTTGCCGGAGTCAACATGCGCTAAAATACCGACTGCAAGTTTCTTCATATCCTCACCACACTTTCGTTATTTTTTTAGTAAAAATGCCTTTGCCCGAAAATCGCCGTCAAGTTTTGAGCCGAATGTTTTTTGTATTTTGTAATTTTCTATTAAGTCGTCTATCGGCGGATTAGAGCCATTTTTAAAGGTGTGAACGACTAACAGCGCTTCGCTTTTATATTCACGCAAAACTGCCTGATAACCGCACGGAGCAGAGTAGTCCTCGGCAGTAGTTTGAATAACGGAAGTAAAGCCGTTTTTGATAATGTGCTTAACGTTATTATAGAACTTTACGCCGTCAAGAGCCGCCTGCCATTTTTCATCAGTTAAATCAAATATTTCGCCTGAAAGACACAACCTGCCGAGTAGCGAAGCCACAAGCAGATAGTATATTCGGTGCAAATCGGCGTTTGCGCGAAGCACAGCCCAAATCTGGCTTTGTTCAGGTCTTATAACTCTGTGCATATTTGCTGCAATCAGCGGAATTGAATTGCACTCGTGAGCGTCTGAAAAACTTGCCTGCGAACAGAGTTCCATAAACGACGGCTCAAGTCTGTGGCCGCCGCTTGAACAGTTTTCAAGCACAAGTTCGGGCATTTCCTCGGTAATATGTTTAAAGTAGTTTCGGCTGGCTTCAACGCATTGTCTGAGACCTTCGCCGTAACTCTCAGCGCCGTCTACGCCTGCGCCGATATTTTCGTTATAATCAACTTTAAGGTAGCCGAATCCTGCGTCTTTTAAGAGTTTGATAACACGCTCATCAAGGAAGTTTTGCACCCACTTATCGCGCATATCCCAGAAACGTCTGCCGCCGACTGTAACAGGATATCCGTCACGCTTCAGGATATGTTCAGTCATATTGTAGCCTGCGGCGTCACTGCCGAGGCACTCAAACTCATACCACAGACCCGGCACAAGTCCGTGGGATTTAATGACGTCCGCAACTTCCTTAATACCGTTAGGAAACAACTCACTGCTCGGAATCCAGTCGCCTGTTTTGCTAAACCAGTCACCATCATCGGCGTTTTTATACCAGCCGCTGTCAATAACCAAATAACGCACACCGGAACCTTCAAGCCTCTTTGCGGTGCGGCTGATGTTTTCAAGTGTCGGATTGCCCCAGGTTGTGCAGTATTCGTTAAAAACAACCGGCATATCTTTGTCAATCTCAGCAATACGCGGGGACTGCGCTTTAACAAGCTTGTCGCAGACTTCCTCAAGCGATTTGCCACCAACGCCCTGTCCTTTTTCATCGACGACGACACGCCGGAGGAGCTGGCG
>ONXZ01000036.1 GCA_900321905.1 uncultured Eubacteriales bacterium | reverse complement strand
TCACCTCTATAGTTTGATTTGCTAAATTCGTATAATAGCACCATTTTTTGAGATTGTCAATTGTCATTGACAAATAATGGTAAAAATAATATAATATATTAAAATGGGAGATGATACTATGGGAAAACTCAGGTTAGATAAAAGCCAGACGCCTTTCCTTGTTGCAATAATTATTACAGTCGCAGCACAGGCGTTTGAAAAGATTATTGAAGTCGCTGTGGACGTTAACCAGTTCACAGGTCTTGTCTGTGCGATGGTTTACACCCTGCTTGTCGCAGTCGTTTACTACATAATCTCTAAGGGAACAGGCACGCTGATGGGCATACTTTCAGCAATGTTAGCGCTCAAAATGATGCCGCCAAAAATGGGGTATCTTACAAACGTTTCAGTTGACGGTGCAATGCTGTACTTCCTTGTAAGCAAAGTTGCAGTTGTGCTTTTTGCAGTGCTTGTTTACAAATTCTACCGCGAGCAGGAAACACCGCATCCTATCAAAGGTATGCCAATACTTGTTGTGTTGTTTGCGGTGCCGTTTTTCAACGAGATTGCGTCATTTGCGAGCAGTTACCTGCTCGGTAAAACAGGTAGTATGCTTTTGCCGTATTTCGCACAGTATGCTTGCTACGCAGCAGCAGTGCTTATCACATTTGCGATAGCGTTCATCAGCAGTAAAGACAGTATGCGCTTTGTTGCATACTTCGAGTTCTGCGCACTCGGTATAAATACCCTGCGTCAGATTGGCAAAATCGGCTATCTTGCAATTTCGCACCAGCACATCAGCAAGAGCATTTACGGCTGGATTGTTGTACTTGTAGTGCTTGCGGCAGTCGGCGCGTTTATGCTTGCAAAGAGTAAAAAGAAAGAAGCGTAAAAAAACTCTTGACAAATAAAAATAATTATATATAATAGTCAATGTACGATTATAAACTTAAATGAAGTGGGCCAAGGCGGTCCGCTTCTTTTTGTAAGCAAATCGGCGCAGCCGAATTGCAGTTTCCAGTTTCCAGAATCGAGTATCCAGCAGGGATGGGCTCTGCCCATACCCGTTATAATAGTTGTGCGCAGCGCCTTACAGGCTGGAGTCTGGTATCTGGTATCTGGAGTCTGTCAACCGAAGGGAGCGAAAAAAGTGGCAAAGCCAAATACAGTGCAGAAGGTTGAGGAAATTGTCAAGCCTTTTGCAGACGAACTCGGGCTTGAAATCTGGGATATCACGTTTAAAAAAGAAGGTAACGAATGGTATTTGCGTATTTTTATTGACAAGGCGGACGGCGTTAATATTGACGACTGCGTTGACCTTACGCACGCGGTGTCCAAACCGCTTGATGACGCAGACCCGATTTCGCAGAACTATATGCTCGAAATCAGTTCGCCCGGCGTTGAGCGTGAACTAAAGCGCGACGAACATTTTGAAAAATATATCGGCTCGCCTGTTATGGTTCGCACAATCAGACCCATCGACGGCGTGCGTGATTTTAACGGAAAACTCACAGCGTATGAGCATAAAAAAATATCGCTCGAACTTCAGGACGGCAGTACTATGACCTTTGACAAAAAGGACACTAACTACGTCAAACTCGACGATTTTGATATAAATGATTTTGTATAACCCCATTTTTAATAGAAAGGAATGATTTGGAAAAATGAGCAAGGAATTTTTTGAAGCAGTTAAAATGCTTGAGGCGGAAAAAGGTATACCGGCAGATTACCTTTATGAAAAAATCTCTGCCGCAATCGTAGTTGCCGCAAAGCACGACTTCGGCGGCAAGGATATCGTACACTGCGATATCGACCCTGAAAAGCAAAGAATTAAAGTTTATGTTACCAAAAACGTTGTTGAGGAGGTTGAGGACGAGGACACAGACCTCACCCTTGAGCAGGCGCAGATGATTCGCAAGTCTGCAAAAGTCGGCAAAACAATCGACATTCCTCTTAAAACAAAGAGCTTCGGCAGAATTGTAGCACAGACTGCAAAGCATGTTATCCGTCAGGGTATCAAAGAGGCTGAGCGCGGTCAGATGCTCAAGGAATTCCAGAGCAAAAATCAGGAACTCCTTTCTGCAAAAGTCAGCAGAGTTGACCCTGTTACAGGCAACGTTACACTCGAAATCGGCAAAAACGAAGCCATCCTGCCAAAGGCAGAGCAGGTGCCGGGCGAGGAATTTGAAGTCGGCGATATGACAAAGATTTTTGTCGTTGACGTTAAAGAGGGCAACAAAGGTCCTAAGATTATGATTTCGCGCACACACCCCGGTCTTGTAAGACGTCTGTTTGAAACCGAGGTGCCTGAAATTTTTGACGGCACAATCGAAATTAAATCCGTATCGCGCGAGGCAGGCAGCAGAACAAAGATTGCAGTTCTCTCAAAGGAAGATGATATAGACCCTGTAGGTTCCTGTATTGGCCCTCGCGGTCAGCGTGTTTCAAACATTGTTGACGCGCTCGGCGGTGAAAAGATTGATATTGTCAAGTACAGCGACGACCCTGCAGAGTTTGTTGCAGCGGCGCTTGCACCGTCAGATGTTGTAAGCGTTGAGATTCTCGATGAGGGCGCAAAGTCCTGCAGAGCAACTGTGCCTGACGACCAACTTTCGCTTGCAATCGGCAACAAGGGACAAAACGTCCGTCTTGCCGCAAAACTTACAAACTGGAAAATCGACATCAAGCCTGAATCAGGCTTTTACGAGGGTTAATTTTTGCGAGGTTAGTTATGAAACCTAAAAAAATACCTATGAGAAAATGCACCGGCTGCGGCGAGATGTTTGACAAGCGCACTCTTGTGCGTGTGGTTAAATCTCCCGATGGCGAAGTCAGTCTTGACCTCACAGGCAAAAAGTCGGGCAGGGGCGCATACGTTTGCAAAAACATTGAGTGCCTGCAGAAAGCCCGCAAAAAAAGAGCCTTTGAGCGTGCGTTTGACACAGCGATTGACGACGGTGTTTACGATAAGATGGAAGAAGAAATAAAAAATGAACAGTAAAAAGTACATCAGCCTGCTCGGTATGGCACGGGGTGCGGGCAAACTCTCAATGGGGCATGATATGGCGCTTGGCGCGGTTAAGGGCGGAAAAGCAAAACTTGTCGTTTTTGCAAGCGATATATCGCCTCGCCTGATTAAAGAGTTTGAATTTGCCGTCAGCAATGTCAAAAAGCCGATTGATTGCATACAAATAGAGGAAACGATTAACGACCTTCACCGTTTCCTCGGCTACAAAGCGGGTGTGCTTACCGTTGATGATATCAATTTTTCCACGAGAATTTATGAGTTAATCAGGGAGGAAAATGTCTATGTTGATAAAGATTAAGGTTTCCGACGTCGCAAAAGATTTCGGTAAACAGAGCAAGGAGATTGTTCAGATTCTTTCCGATTACTGCGAGGGCGCGGCTAAAAAGCCTTCGTCAGTGCTTGAGGAGGAAGAACTCAACATTCTTTTTGATAAAATCACACAGGAAAACAGCGTTGATAGCCTTGACGCTTACTTTGCAACGCGCAAACCGCAGGATAAAAAGGCTGATAAAAAGCCTGCAAAGGCTGCGGCAAAAACTGACTCAAAGGCTAAAAAGCACCAGAGCCAGGCGGCTATTCTGCAGATGGCAGAGCAGGCGGCAAAACGCGCAGAGGAAAAGGCAAAGAAAAAGGCTACCCAGGCTCCGCAGGCAAGAACAAAGGGCGAAGCGCGCCGTATCGACACAAGAACCAACAATGTCGACCTCGAAAAATACAACCAGAAGTACGAGGATATTGCGCCTGCAAACAATTACAACGACAATCAGAAAAAACAAAAACTCAACCAGAAATCAAAGCAGTACAGAAAGAAAAGACCTGTTTCACGCAAAAAGGAGACAGAGGCTCAGCGTCTTGCCCGTATTGCAGAGCAGCGTAAAAAGCAGCAGATTAAAATTGAGATTCCTGAAGAAATTACGGTCGGCGAACTTGCTTCAATGCTCCGTATTACCGCAACCGAGGTTATCAAAGAACTTATGAAACTCGGTATGATGGTAACCGTTAACGAAGTTATCGACTTTGAAACTGCGGAGATTGTCGGCACAGAACTCGGCGCAAAGGTTGAAAAGGAAGTTGTCGTTTCAATCGAAGAGCAGATTATCGAGGTTGAGGACGAAAACGACGAAAACGCAATTCCTCGTTGCCCTGTTGTCTGCGTTATGGGTCACGTTGACCACGGTAAAACTTCAATTCTTGACGCTATCAGAAACACCGATGTTACTTCAACCGAAGCAGGCGGTATCACCCAGGCTATCGGCGCTTATCAGGTAACAACTTCTGACGGCGATAAGATTACATTCCTCGATACTCCCGGACACGCGGCGTTCACCGCAATGCGTGCAAGGGGCGCAATGGCAACCGATATCGCTGTGCTTGTTGTAGCGGCAGACGACGGTATTATGCCGCAGACTGTTGAGGCTATCAACCACGCCAAAGCGGCTGGTGTTGAAATCATTGTTGCAATCAACAAAATGGATAAAGAGGGCGCAAACCCTGACAGAGTTATGCAGCAACTTACCGAGCATAATCTTGTTCCCGAGGAGTGGGGCGGCGACGTTATCTGCGTGCCTGTTTCCGCAAAGACAAAAATGGGTATCGACAAACTCCTTGAAACCATTAATCTTGTTGCAGAGATGTGCGAACTCAAGGCTAACCCTGACCGCTCTGCAAAGGGTGTTGTTATCGAGGCAAAACTCGACAAGGGCAGAGGTCCTATTGCAACTCTCCTTGTACAGAATGGTACGCTTAAGTCAGGCGATGTTATCATAGCAGGTACCGCAGTAGGTAAAGTTCGTGCAATGACTGACTTCCGCGGCAAAAAAATCAACGCCGCAGGTCCGTCTGTACCTGTTGAGATTATGGGTCTTGACTCTGCGCCGATGAGCGGCGATTTGTTTAATGCTGTTTCTGATGAAAAACTTGCACGCCGTCTTGTTGAGCAGCGTAAGGAAGAGGCTAAGGAAGAGGAATTCAAGGCATTCCAGAAGGTAACTCTTGACACCCTGTTTGACACGCTTCAGGAGGGTGAACTCAAAGAACTTAACATCGTTGTTAAGGCTGACGTTCAGGGCTCTGTTGAGGCTGTTAAGCAGTCGCTTCTCAAGATTGAAAACGACGAAGTTCGCGTTAAAATTATTCACGGCGCAGTCGGCACAGTCAGCGAATCTGACGTTATGCTTGCAGCGGCTTCAAACGCAATTATTGTCGGCTTCAACATCGGTGTTGATGCTGCAGCAAAAGACAACGCAGAGCGCGACGGAATTGAAATTAAGACATACAACATCATCTACGACGCTATTGAGGATATTGAAAACGCTATGCGCGGTATGCGTGCGCCTAAGTACCGTGATGTTGATACAGGTACTGTTGAGGTGCGCGAGGTTTACAAAATTTCCTCTGCAGGCACAATCGCAGGTTCGCTTGTTACATCGGGTCACATCAAGCGCGACGGCAAGGTGCGCGTAGTTCGTGACGGCAAGCAGATTGCCGATGTTGAACTTGCAAACCTCAAACGTTTCAAGGACGATGTTAAGGAAGTATCTTCGGGCTACGAGTGCGGTATCTCACTCAAAGGCTTTGATGATATCCGCGAGGGCGATATCCTTGAAGCATACTTTGTAGAGGAATACAGAGATTAATTCATAATCAGGAGGCATTATGCCAAGTTATAGAATTGACAGGATTAACGAGGACGTCAAACGTGAACTTACGCTGATTCTGCGCGAGGTCAAAGACCCGCGCGTAAGCGATATGATAAGCATTGTAAAGGTTGACGTAAGCGGTGACCTCAGTTATGCAAAAATATATATATCGGCTCTTGAAGGCGAGGACGTTGCCAAAGAGTCCGTTAAAGGACTCAAGGCTGCGTCGGGATTCATCAGGCACAGACTCGGTGAATCCCTGCACCTTCGCAAAACGCCGGAACTCCGCTTTGTTGCGGACACATCTATTGAAAAAGGCTTTGAACTGTTTAATAAACTGAAAAGCATTGAGGCTAAAAGTGATGAAAATTAATGTTGAAAAATGCGCACAGATGTTGAAAAAAAAGGATAATATCCTTATTTTATCGCACGCACACCCTGACGGCGACACCGTAGGAAGTGCGTTTGCGCTGTGTCTTGCGCTAAAAAAACTGGGCAAAAAAGCGCGTGTTATGTGTGCTGACGAGTTTCAGCAAAAGTATATCAAACTGATACCCGGTTGCCTTGATATTGCCTGATTTTGACGAGGAATTTATCGTTGCAGTAGACGTTGCTACAGAGAATTTGCTCGGCTCGCTTGCAGATAAGTTTTCAGGCAAAATAGATTTGTGTATTGACCATCACGGCACAAACACAAATTATGCAAAATATCTGCTTCTTAACGCTGACGCTGCAGCGGCTTGCGAGATTATAATTAAGGTTATCAAAGCAATGCGCGTCAAGATAGACAAGCCGATTGCCAACGCCCTTTTTATCGGTATCACCACTGATACGGGTTGCTTTCGCTATGCAAGCACCACGTCAAACACCTACCGTGCAGCGGCGGAACTTATTGACCTCGGTGCGGACAATGCAACCATCAACCGTGTTATGTTTGAAACAAAGACCAAAACATACGCTGCGCTTGAACGACTTGCTATTGAAGGAATGGAATTCTTTGACCGCGACCGTATCTGCGTGATTACCGTTACGCAGGATATGTATGCTCAGTCAGGCTCGTCAGAAGTTGAAACAGAGGCGATTGCACCCCTCACACGTCAGCAGGAAGGCGTAGAAATCGGGCTCACTATCCGCGAAAAAGAGGACGGCACCTGCAAATGCTCAGTCAGAACTCTTGACAGCGTAGATGCGTCTGTGCTCGCCGCATGCTTTGGCGGAGGCGGACACAAGCAGGCGTCCGCATGCCGTTTTGAATGCGGTGTTGAAGAGGCGAAAAAACTGCTCGTCGCAAAGGCAAGTGAGTTCTTAAAATGAACGGAATAATATGTATTAACAAGCCGAAAGATATCACTTCTTTCGGCGTTGTTGCAAAGGTGCGCGGTATTACACAGCAGAAAAAAGCAGGTCACACGGGTACTCTTGACCCTATGGCAACAGGCGTTTTGCCTGTCATGCTCGGTGACTCCACGCGGTTTCTGAATTTTCTGCCTGACAGCGATAAAGGCTACCGTGCAACTTTCATACTCGGCAAAACTACCGACACGCTCGATATTACCGGCGAGGTGCTGACTGAGTGCAAAACGGACTTTGGCGCGGAGGAAATCAAACAAATTCTGCCTGAATTCACAGGCAAAATTATGCAACTCCCGCCGATGTACAGCGCAAAATCCGTTGACGGTGTGCGCCTTTATGAACTTGCTCGTCAGGGCAAGGAAGTTGACCGCGAGCCGTGCGAAGTTGAAATAAAAAAACTCGACTTTGTCGGCGAAAAGAGCGGCGAATTCATCATTGACGTTATCTGCTCAAAAGGCACTTATATTCGCTCGCTCATTGCCGATATCGGTGACAGAATCGGTTGCGGCGCAGTTATGACAGACCTTTGCAGAACTCTCGCCTGCGGCTTCACTCTCGGCGACTGCGTCACACTTGACGAACTGCAAAAACGCCGTGATGAAAACGCAGGTTTTAACGACTTAATAATTGGAATTGACAGGGTGCTGTCCGCCTACAAAAAGGTGGTTGTCAGCCCTGCCCAGACGCGTCGTTTTTCAAACGGCGGCGCGCTTGATGTTAACAGAATAAAAGCGAGTGTTGAGCCTGACGAAATCTGCACAGTTTACGGTGCAGACGGTAATTTGCTCGGCTTGGCACAGCACAAAGACGGCGAACTCAAGGCACTGCGCCTTATGCCGCACAAACAGTGATATGACAAACAGAAAAGCAGTCGCTCTCGGCGACTTTGACGGCATGCACCTTGCTCATAAAACAGTTGCAACAGGTGCAAAAGATGTTACAATCTACTGCGTTAACAACAGGTTTTCTCTGCTTCAGAAAAGCATTTTTGAACAGCGTTATCCAAACGCGGTATTTGCCGATTTTGACACAATTAAAAATATGACTGCCGACGAATTTGTTGATGAAATTCTCATTGGCAAACTCGGCGCTGAAATGCTCCTTTGCGGATATAATTTCCGTTTTGGCAAGGGCGCAAAATGGACCGCATTTGACCTTCGTAAAATGCTTGAAAAACGCGATGTATGGGTGCGTATTCTTGAACATCTTGATTACGATAATGAGCCTATAAGTTCGTCACGAATCAGGGCGTGTATCGCAAACGGCGAGGTTGATAAGGCAAGCAAAATGCTCGGCTACAACTTCACTTTTGAAAGTCCTGTTGAGCATGGTGACGAGCGCGGCAGAACTATCGGTTTTCCGACTGTTAACCAGCATTTGCCAAGTAGCCTTGTTCAGCCTAAATTCGGCGTTTATCAGTCGTGCGTGACGGTTGACGGTGTGCGTTACAACGCGTTTACGAACATTGGCATTCGTCCTTCGTGGCAGGTTGATGAGCCGATTTGCGAGTCGCACATTTTCGACTTCAACGGCGACCTTTACGGCAAAACCGTGCGCGTGGAACTTATCAAATATCTCAGAGAGGAAAAACATTTTTCCTCAGTACAGGAACTAAAGGAACAGTTAATTTATGATAAAAGCAGTATTGTTTGATTTTGATGAAACCCTGCAGGACAGAACGCTCGCTTTTGAGGGATATATGGACACTTTTTTTGCCGAGTTCCGTCCTGAAATCAGCGGCGCTGAACTTGAAAAGTGCCGCGAGGATATGCGCGTTACAGGCAAAGGCGGATATGTAAACCGCGTTGAGTGGTATCAGGGTCTTATTGATATGTGGGGTTGGACGGACGCGCCGCCCGCAGAGGAACTGGCAGAGCATTATGACGTCACTTTCGGCGACCACAATGTGATTTTTCCAAACTCAATTCCGCTGCTCAAAGAACTGAAAAACAGGGGATACATCACAGGCGTAATCACAAACGGTCCGTCGTATCTGCAAAATCACAAACTCGACACAAGCGGACTCAGACCGTATCTTGATATAGTAGTTGTCAGCGGCGATGTCGGTATTCACAAACCCGACCCCGCGCTGTTTGCATATACTGCCCAAAAATATGGGCTTAAACCCGATGAGTGCGTTTATGTCGGCGACCACCCTGTTAACGATATCCAAGGTGCGCTCGGTGCAGGTATGCACGCAATTCGTATGAATTTCGGCTGGTTTGAAGGCGTTGACCTTCGCCCCGATGTACCTGTAATCACAGATATTATTGACGTTTTGAAATACATATAACCTACAAAAAGCAAGGCAAATCGCTTTGCTTTTCTCTTTTTATATAAAAAAGAAAAAATTTCTTATATTATTTTTAAATTAGGTCTTTTCAAACAAACCTTTTTGTGTTAATATATGTGTGCTATAAATAATTTTATTGTTAAAATTTTAACAATAACAATTTTAGGAATAAATAAGGAGATGTACTTATGCAAAAGAAACTCAGTAAAATTCCTTTCAGCGGAACACCTGAGCAGGAGGCAAAACTTGCCGAAGTAATCGCTGCAAACAAACATGACAAGAGCCGTCTTATGGCTGTTATGCAGGAAGCGCAGGAGATTTACGGCTACCTTCCGATTGAAGTTCAGAATATGATTGCTGAAGGAATGGAAATTCCGCTTGAAAAAATCTTCGGTGTTGCTACCTTCTACGCACAGTTCTCACTGTCACCAAAGGGCGACTACAATATTTCTGTATGTATGGGAACCGCTTGCTATGTAAAAGGCGCACAGTCACTGCTTGACACTCTTGAGGACGAACTCGGAATCGGCGTTGACGAATGTACCCTTGACGGTAAGTTCTCACTTGAGGCATGCCGCTGCATCGGCGCTTGCGGTCTTGGTCCGGTTCTTACAGTTAATGAAGAAGTTTACGGCAAACTTACCAAGGACGATATCCCCGGTATCATCGAAAAATATTCAGCATAACTTCAAGAGTAATCAGATTGTAAAGGATTTGTATTATGACAATCAGAGAAATCAGAGACCTGCTTGACGCAAAGGTGCTTTGCTGCGAGGAAAATATTGACCAGGAGGTTCACTCCGCTTGCGGATGCGACCTTATGAGCGATGTGCTCGCTTATGTTAAGGACCAAGCCGTGCTGCTTACAGGTCTTGTAAACCCACAGGTTATCAGAACTGCTGAAATGATGGATATGGCTTGCGTAGTGTTTGTAAGGTCAAAAATGCCTACAGATGATATGCTTGACCTTGCCGACAAAGGCGGACTCGTTATTATGACCTGCGATAAAAGACTTTATGAGGCTTGCGGAATCATCTATTCAAACGGTCTTAACTCAAACGCGGTGAAAGCATGAGCGAAGAGTTAGTATTCCAGTTTGATGTAGATGGCGATGATTTTACATCTGCGGGTCAGGCGTCAGTTCAGGTTAAGAAGATTTTAAGACGTCTCGGCGTTCCGCCTGAAATCATACGCAAGGTATCTATCGCTATGTACGAGGGCGAAATTAATATGGTTATCCACGCAAACGGCGGCGTGGCGGAGGTTAAGGTCAACGAGGACTCTATTGAGATTATCCTTGCTGACAAAGGCCCCGGCATTAAAGATATTAATAAGGCGATGCAGGAGGGTTTTTCCACCGCGTCTGACCAGACTCGCTCGCTCGGCTTCGGCGCAGGTATGGGACTTCCTAATATGAAGCGCTATACCGATTCGCTCGACATTCAGTCGGAAGTCGGAGTAGGTACAACTGTTACTATGAAGGTCAATCTTCAGTAACTAAATTTAAATGATGTGATTAAATGAATAAATACGAACATTCTGTTTTACTTGACAGCAGCAAATGCACAGGCTGTACGACCTGTCTGAAACACTGCCCCACAGAGGCTATACGCATTAAAGACGGTCACGCTGTTATCAACGACGCAAGATGTATCGACTGCGGCGAGTGTATCCGTAACTGTCCGCACAAGGCTAAGAAAGCCGTATGCGGCAAACTCGAAAATATGGAGCGCTTCAAGTATAAAATCGCGCTTCCTGCGCCTACGCTCTACGGTCAGTTTGATAATCTTGACGATGTGGATTTTGTGCTTGACGGTTTAACAAAAATCGGTTTTGACGATGTCTTTGAGGTCAGCAAAGCGGCTGAACTTGTTTCGGCGTACACAAGGCTTTACCTCAAAACTGACGGAGTCAAAAAACCTGTTATCAGTTCAGCGTGTCCTGTAATAGTAAGGCTTATCGGACTTCGTTTTCCGTCGCTGAGCGACAATATTATACATATGCTTCCGCCTATGGAGGTTGCGGCACGTCTTGCAAGGGAAAAGGCGCTGCGTGAAAATCCGCAGCTTCGCCCTGAAGATATCGGCGTTTGCTTTATCTCGCCGTGTCCTGCAAAGGTGAGTTATGTTAAAAACGGCTTTGCCGAATACAAAAGTCAGGTTGACGAGGTTGTGTCAATCAGCGATATCTACTTTTTGCTGATTAACAAGATGTCGCACGACAGCGAGATTAAATCGCTGTGCGAAAGCGGTATCATCGGCATCGGCTGGGCAAGTTCAGGCGGCGAGTCGGCAGCAATATTTAATGAAAATTATCTTGCGGCTGACGGTATTGAAAATGTTAACCGCGTGCTTGACCAGATTGAAAACGGTAATATTCCGCAACTTGAGTTTGTTGAACTCAACGCTTGCCCCGGCGGTTGCGTTGGCGGTGTTATGGCGGTGGAAAATCCGTTTATCGCAAAGGCAAGACTTCAGTCGCTCAGGCACTATCTGCCTGTGTCACAAAACTTTATTAACGACAATTATATTCCCGGCTCATACCTGTTTAATGAATTGCCTGAGTACCAGCCGATTTCACGCCTTTCAGACAGTATGGCTGAATCAATGCGTATGATGGCGGATATTCAGAATCTTAAGGATTCGCTTCCCGGTATTGACTGCGGTGCTTGCGGCGCGCCTTCGTGCCGAGCATTTGCGGAAGATGTTGTCAGGGGAGTCGCTACGGTTGACGATTGCCTTATTATGCGCACACTCGCACCAAGCGGAAAGGAGAAGGACAATGACAGTGAATGAACTGATGACTGCTTGTAATTTTGAAGCAGTTTGCCTTCCCGAAGCGGACCGCGAGGTCAGCGGCGCGTATATCGGCGATTTGCTCAGTTGGGTCATGGGCAGAGCGCAGGAGGATAACGCCTGGGTTACGATTATGAGTAACGTCAACGTTATCGCTGTTGCTTCACTCTCTGATGTGGCGTGCGTAATCCTTGCAGAGGGCGTTAACCTTGATGACGAACTCAAGGCGACTGCCGAGCAAAAGGGTATTAACGTGCTGAAAACCGACTTGCCTGCGTTTGAAACTGCACAGGCACTCATTGGTAAGGTATGATGAATAAGTATTATTACGATTTTCATCTGCATTCTTGTCTGTCGCCCTGCGGCGATGATGACAGCACGCCCAACAACATTGCCGGTATGGCAACGCTCTGCGGACTTAACGTTATTGCACTTACAGACCACAATACTTGCAAAAATTGCCCCGCATTTTTTGAAGCGTGCAAGCGATACGGAGTTATTCCGATTGCAGGTATGGAACTTACCACGAGTGAGGATATACACGTTGTGTGCCTGTTTGAGTCGCTTGACGACGCAATGGCGTTTGACGCGGAAATTGACAGCCGCAGAATCAAGATAAAGAATAAAAAAGAAATCTTCGGCAATCAGTTTATCACTGACGGCGAGGATAATATAATCGGCGAGGACGAGAATCTTCTCTCAAACGCAACAACGGTGTCGCTTGAAGAAGCGCCGGCGCTTGTTTCGAAGTTTGGCGGTATCTGCTATCCGGCACATATTGACCGCCCTGCAAACGGTATTATTTCCGTTCTCGGTACTTTTCCTGAAACTCCGCACTTTGATATTGTGGAGATTAATCAGAAGGATAAAGTCGATGAGTATGTTGAAAAGTTTAATTTGCAGGACAAGAAAGTTGTTATAAGTTCCGACGCCCATTATCTTGAAAATATGCGCGATAAGGAAAACTATTTTGAAGTCGATGACGAGCCATACAGCAGCGCACTTGTCAGGCAAAAAATATTTGAACAGTTAAAATAATGAAAGAATTATCGTTAAATATACTCGATGTTGCCGAAAACTCGGTTAAGGCAGGCGCAACGCTCACGCAGATATTAATTGTTGAGCAGGGCGATTTGCTCACGCTCACCTTTAAGGACGACGGCTGCGGTATGAGCGAGGAGGTTGTAAGGGCGGTAATCGACCCGTTTTACACAACTCGCACCACGCGCAAAGTCGGACTTGGCGTTCCGCTGCTGAAACTAGCGGCTGAACAGACGGGCGGCAACCTCACCGTGCAGTCAAAAACTGCCGAGGAACACCCCGACAGTCACGGTACTGAGGTCACGGCAACATTCTATAAAAATCATCTTGATTTTACACCGCTCGGCGATGTAATATCATCAATAACCACCCTTATTCAGGGTCACCCTGATACGGACTTCCTTTTCAGCCACAAGACTGAAAACGGCGAGGTTATGCTCGATACAAGGGAACTTCGTCAGGTGCTCGGCGACGTGCCGCTTGACACATACGATGTTATCAAGTGGATTGAGGATTACCTCAAAGAGCAATACGCCGAGATTTAACAATGTTTATAATTTAATTAATTATATAAATACAAATAAGGAACAGGAAGGATTGAAAGTATGAAATCATTAGCAGAACTTCAAGCCATCAGAGAAAAGATGAAGGACAAGGTTGTTCTTCGCGAAGGTACCGGCAACATTCGTGTTGTAGTAGGTATGGCAACTTGCGGTATTGCTGCAGGTGCGCGTCCCGTACTCAACACTTTTGTTGAAGAGGTTAACCGTCTTGGTATGCAGGACAAGGTTACCGTATCACAGACAGGTTGTATCGGTATCTGCCAGTATGAGCCTGTTGTAGAGGTTTTTGAGGCTGGTAAGGAAAAGACAACCTACGTTAAAATGACGCCTGAAAAGGCAAAAGACGTTGTTGAAATTCATCTTCACGGCGGCAAAGTTATTAACGAATACACAATTTCAAATAATGAAGCATAATACGGAGGTAGAGTAAATGATTCGTTCACAAGTACTTATCTGTGGCGGTACAGGCTGTACCTCTTCAGGAAGTAAGGCTATTCAGGAAGCGTTCAGAGAGCATATCGACGCAAACGGTCTTTCGGGTGAAATCAAACTCGTTCAGACAGGTTGCTTTGGCCTTTGCGCGCTCGGTCCTGTAGTTATTGTTTATCCTGAAGGTACTTTTTACAGCCAGGTAAAGCCAAGCGATGTTAAGGAAATCGTTGAAGAGCATCTTCTTAAAGGTAGAATTGTTGAGCATCTTGTTTATGATGAGACAACTACACCTAAAGACCAACTTGAAAACGGTCTTGTTTCACTTAACGATACTGACTTTTACAAAACACAGCACCGTGTAGCACTGCGCAACTGCGGTGTTATCGACCCTGAAAATATTGACGAATATATCGCTGTTGACGGTTATGCTGCACTCGGTAAAGTTCTTACCGAAATGACGCCTGAAGACGTTATCAAGTGCGTATCTGACTCAGGTCTTCGCGGTCGTGGCGGCGGCGGATTCCCGACAGGCTTCAAGTGGTCGCTTTGCGCACCAAACAAGGCTGACCAGAAGTACGTTGTTTGTAACGCCGACGAGGGTGACCCGGGTGCGTTTATGGACCGTTCCGTTCTTGAGGGCGACCCGCACTGTATCATTGAGGCTATGGCTATCTGCGGTTACGCAATCGGCGCAACAAAGGGTTTTGTATACGTTCGTGCAGAGTACCCAATCGCTGTTAAAAGACTTCAGATTGCTATCGACCAGGCTAGAGAGTACGGTCTTCTCGGCAAAAATATCTTTGACTCAGGTTTCGATTTTGATATGGAAATCCGTCTTGGCGCAGGCGCATTTGTCTGCGGTGAGGAAACTGCGCTTATGACTTCTATCGAAGGCAACCGCGGCGAGCCTCGTCCAAGACCTCCGTTCCCTGCAGTTAAAGGTCTTTACGGCAAACCAACTGTTGAAAATAACGTTGAAACATTTGCAAACGTTCCTCAGATTCTTCTTAAGGGCGCAGACTGGTTTGCGTCAATGGGTACTGAAAAATCAAAGGGTACAAAGGTATTTGCACTCGGCGGTAAGATTAAGCACACAGGTCTTGTTGAAGTTCCTATGGGTACAACCCTTCGCGAAATCATCTATGATATCGGCGGCGGTATCCCGAACGGCAAAAAGTTCAAGGCTGCACAGACAGGCGGTCCTTCAGGCGGATGTATCCCTGCTTCTCTTATTGATACTGAGATTGACTACGACAACCTCCTTGCAATGGGCTGTATGATGGGCTCAGGCGGTCTTATCGTAATGGACGAAGATACCTGTATGGTTGATATTGCTAAATTCTTCCTCGAATTTACAGTTGACGAGTCCTGCGGTAAATGTACACCTTGCCGTGTCGGTACTAAAAGACTTCTTGAAATGCTTGACAAGATTACTCAGGGCAAGGGTACTATGGAAGATCTTGACAAACTTGAAGAACTTTGCCACTATATCAAGGCAAACTCTGCTTGCGGTCTTGGTCAGACAGCACCAAACCCTGTACTTGCAAC
>ONXZ01000007.1 GCA_900321905.1 uncultured Eubacteriales bacterium | reverse complement strand
GTACGGCAGGGTAAAGATGACCGTAGTTATTAACGATTACCGCCTTCAAGGCTTCGGCGCTTTCTGCGTCCGCTGTTATATTTTCAAAGTCCAGTTCGAGTACACGGACAAGAAGTCCTTTATTGTTGTTGCACTTACCGAGTAGCGATTCTTCGCCCGTGCTTATGACCGTTGTCGACCATGTACCCGTATCTTTCTGCGAGGAGTCGGAGTTAAGTCTGCCGCGCTCCTGACGATTGGCTATGTCGTAGACGAAGTTCGTTAGCGAATGAGCCTGAACCTGTGATATCTCATCAAATACAATAGGATATCCATAGTTATTCCTCAATAAGCTGAGCTTGAAGTTGTTAGTGCTGTTCCAACCGCAAAAGAGGGTGTTACCCTCGATTGATTGCGGGCTACACGCTACGCTCAGGGCGAGCATTGCAAAGGTTGTTTTGCCTTTTGAGGAGTCACCTTTGATGTGGAGTATCAGCGAACTGTCGAGTTCGTCTGAAAGCATTCCCTCAAACAGTGCCGATACTCCTGTCGCTATACTTATCTGTAAAGCGACTTGCGGCATCGCATATGCGATAATTCCGCTGCGCCAAGCTTCAAAACTGCCCGTAGGCTGTATGCTTAAAGCGCCGTAATAATGAGCAGCTATCGAGACGGCTCCGAAGAGCTCGTCTGCCTTGAAAACTCGTTGGTTTTCATAAAGCGACCAGCCGAGGTTCTTATAAATATATTCTGTTTCCAAATATTCTTCATCTTTATATAAGTCGCCGCACATTTTTGCGAAATTTGTGACTTTTGCGCCGTATTGTAACAGCGCTTCCTTATTCGAAAACAGTTCTTTCCTTGGTATTGTGACCTCTTTGTAATCGGCTCCGTCTTGCACTGCGAGTCGGGCATATCTTACGCCCGTTTCTAGCTCGCAGAGTTTCCCTATAATGGATATTCTGCTCATAGCAATTCCTCCTTTTTTAGTATTTAGGGATTCTCGCCCTGCATATTTTCTGCGAGTTCTTTAATGCGCAGAGCGAAAAAAATAGCGAGTTCAAAATAATGATACCAACCTGAACGCTAACTACAGATGGCATTCGGGTAAAGGTATTCATATAAATTGAACTCGCATATTGCTCTTCTTGAGAGCATACTAATTATAAGAAAATCCGCTGAAAAAGGCAATGCTTAGCGCTACAATTTGACATAGCCGAATTGGAAATTCCCTGCAAAAATCAAAGAAAAAATTGAGCAGTCCAAGGAGGTGCCCAGGTGGCTAGGAGCCGAAAGCCTTCCGACAAAAAAATCACATTGAAAAAATTTTTTTACTCAGATTCGGCAATGTGGAAAACTTTTGTGCAACTTGCACAATAGATTCGGCTATTTGGGCGATTTTTGCGCTTTCAGTACCCAGCCCTGACGGATTGCGGGAGTCAGCGGATGAAGAAAATCTCGCTCGTTTCTGTCTGTAATCTGATATGTTTTATCCTCGAACGGCTGTAAGAGTGTCATAACAGTTTCCTCTCGCTCGGCGAATTTCTTTCTCGTTTCCGTAAACTTGCCCCAAGCAAGAATTATCTTGTCAGCTTTCTGTGCCGATTCAATTATGATACGGTCAGTTTCCGAATCCCATAGGTTTTTCGTTCCCTTAACCTTCTTAATGTTAGCTCCTACTTTTGAAATAAGGTTAGTGAGAGTGAAACCGCCGAAGCCGAGCATACTGACATTGTTTGTTATCAGGCTTGTTGTAAGGTCGCTTGTAACATTGTAATCTTCGGACGGTGCTATCGTGATTACATTTGCTACGGGGAGTGACTTATCCCATATCTTTGTCATTGAGTAGCGGTGCTGACTGTCATCAGAAAATACCGCTTCACATTTGATTGTTGCTTTTTCGGTTGTTGACATAATATATCCCTCCTAGTATTCTTCCGCAAAGAGCATTGTTGAGTGGTCGCCGTCATCAATGCAGAATATCTTTGCCGTGATTGGCTCGCCGCAGATTATGAATAATTCGTTTTTGTACGGCGGTTGTTCCTGAGTGTGAATTACCTGCTGCATTGTTATCCCGTCTTTAACCGCAGGCGATAATTGAAAAACTTGCAGGTAGTCTAGTTTCACTTTCTTACCCGCTTGTGTTACTGCGTCCCAAAGGAATAACTGTAAGATTGGCTCCAGCCTCTCGTCTATTCCTCTAGTTACATATTTCTGATTTTGAAACATCTATCTTTATCCTTTCTTCCGTGTATTCTTCAAGCATTTTCGCTTTGATTTCATCCGAGAGTAAATCATATTCAGCGAAGATGTTAACTCCGAAGTCGTTACTTAAAAGAACGAGAGCATTCACAAATGTAATGCTCTCGTCATTCGTTTCCATTGTTATTAGGTCTACATATTCAAATGTTGTTTTGCTCAATGGCTGTGATAATCCCATTGCGCTATGATTGTTTGTATCTTCCTCTGACTCTAAAACAATAAACGCTCCGAATTCTGAAATATCGTAGCAGTCATACTGTTTACAGAAGAAGTTTATTAAGTTTAAAAGATATCCGCATATGTACGGGTTTATTCCTTTTAGCGCAAGTAAGTCGCTTAGCTTATTAATCCTTTTCATCGCTCCTACCTCATCGCTTCCGCAAGTATCTTTGTCGCTATGCTGAAACCTTTTATAAATGCCTCACACTCGGTAAGCACAGATAGCTCATTAGAAGAAGCAATATACCGATTTAAAGCGTTGCGCTGTTCCTCATCATCAATAGCTTCTTCAAGTCGCCTTTTCTGTTTATCAACGAGTACAAGCATATGGTCTGTTTCTTTGCTCGGCATAGTTACTATGTCGGTTGGGTTTAGATTTCCGTAGTAAAGTTCTTCCAGAATAGTCATATAATTCCTCCTCTTATTATTAGCTTTTTTGATTTTTCCGTTGAAAAGCAACGGGCTTTATCCGTTCAATAATATATATAATAAGGTAATTCTACCTATTATATTGTATTTTTTACTTCTTGTTCGCTTTATAGTATTTCTTAACTTTACTGCCAGTCGTGACGAGCGTTAATCCTGTTACCGCACCCGTTAAAAAGCAGTCGAAAAACACCTCGGCTGTTACCGCCGTTAAAGCTGTTAATCCGAATACCATAATAGTTATCCTCCTTTAATTATTGGCTTTTTGATTTTTTCCATTAAAAGAAACGCGGTTTTTGTTTGCCTATTCTCATAGTTTTTCAAGTATAAGAACCGTGGTTGTTACAATCACAAACCCTGCTAAAAATGCGATTTTATCCATTTTCTATGCTCCTTTCTATGTTCCTTGACATTGCTTTGCAAAACAAAAAAGCACCCATCGTTTTCACGACAGGCACTCGCTGATGGTTTCGTTATTCGTCATCGTCATCCATCATCTTATTTAATTCATCAAGTTCTTTATCGGTGTCTTTCAAGCTCTTGTTTGCTTGTGCAACTGATTTCACATCATCTGCAAGACTACCCAGCAAATCGCCGAACAATCCCATGGCTTGTCCTCCTTTCAATGTGATATAACAATGGTGTTTAACTAAGAAAATCTATGATATGTGTCTTTTTTCTTATTGTAATCTTTATGTATGAGGACAACTTCCTTTTTTTGTTCATCAAGGGTTAGCAAAGAATAGTTTTTTATTCCTTTTTTACTATACACTTTTGACATAGCACCCATCCCAGCTGTCGTTGCACCAAGTAGTATCATTTCACCAATTGCAAGAGCGGGATTAATAATACTTGCTACTAGAGTAACTCCTCCAAATATAGCAGCACCTTTTGAAGATTTTTTGACCATATTGTTTTTATTTAAGTCTTTGATTTTACTATATACGATGTCGAATAAACCCTGTGAATTATCAATTATAATGACTTTGCTTCCTCGGCTTATTGCATTTTCAAATTGCTTTTCGTTAGCAACTATTATTGCTTTATAATTCATAGTTCTCTCCCTTATTCATTAATGTGATTTCTTAGTAGTTTTCTGATTGTTCTTTCCGAGTAGCCGTATTTTACAGCTATCAGATTGATTGATTCCGAGGTTCCGTCATAGACCTTTAACGCTTCCTGAAGGACAAAATCTTTTGAAAACAGTCTGGTCGGGAAGTTGACCTGAGAGCCTCGAAAGTTTTCATACAGCTTTACGGCATTATCAAACCCTATCAAGTCACTGATTGTTTCATACACGCCGTTTAGTGTACTGCTATTCTTGTCTTTTTTGTCGATTTCCACCACCAGCCTTTCATCCTCCTTTCATTATAATTCGCCGTTGTAGAACTTTCATCTGCACTTTTCCACGTATTTTTCCAAATTTTGACAAAAATAAGACATTGAGAGCGCCTAAATCTCAATGTCTTCAAAAAAATAATATATATTTATAATTAGCTACGCTGCGGAAAACAATATACCCGCTTTCCCCGATTTTTTCTGAGATAGTCCTAATCATTATAAAATATATTTGTGCGCATTCAGCAGATACTCACGACCTTTCCCTCGTAACTTTACAAACGACTTTTCCCTTATAAAACAAGGCTTTTAGGAGAATTGGTAATATATGTAATGAATATACTACCGAGTTACTCCCAAAAGCCTATCTCGCAGGAATATTGATATTACTGAGTTTATATTTCCTATGTGGGTTTAATAGGTCGCAGTTCACCTCGACCATTCCTGGCGGTGTACATTCGTACACCGTCTTCTTTTATATCACCCCGAAATCCTTGCAAATAAAGGGTTTGCGGACAATCTCCTGATTTTCAAAGTATGTTCAACATGCTTTCAAAAGACTCAAAATTGCAGTAAAACTGCAGTATTTGCAGCAAAATTGCAGTATAACTGCAGTACAAATTTTGTCGGTTAAAGTTTATCTTTAACCGATTATTTTATTATTAGAGAGGTATTAATTATGAACGATTTAACTAAATTAATAAAACAAACAAAGAACCTCGAAGAGAATTAAACCTTCTTCAAGAGATATTCAAAAACAGCAATGCGCAATTTATTTAAATGACTATGTTGCTTTTTCACTCGCTTGCAGACATTTTTGTGCTTGAAATCAGTTTGCCGCTGTGCATGACGCTCGACAGCAAACTGCAAAAACTAATTAACAAACCGCAAGGTCAATAAGATTACAATAACAAAAGAACAGTGTATTCGTTAGGATACACTGTTCTTTTTGTCATAGTTTATTTAAAGTTCTATGCTGGTGCGCGGATACTGAATGAGGAAGTTGATATCGTTGTCGGCGCAGTACTTTGAAGTTTTAAAGAAAACGTCGTTTGACTTGTCAACATACTCCGGCATTTCCTCAATCGTATGATTAAGCGGAATAAAGAAGTTGTCCCAATGCACCGGAATTATGAGGTGTGCGCCTACCTTTTCAGCAGTTTCTGCAAAGTAGGTTTTTTCCTCCTCAGGTGTAGCCTTAGCCAGGCCTGCAACACCGAGGAATGCGATATCAGCATGAACTCCGTCAAGTTTGCCCTCTATGTAGTTGAAACTCGGGTGGAACAAAATCTTTTTGTCGCCGTGTTCCATAACAAAATCGTACGAACCGCCCTCAAGATAATTCCACAGCGCAGTCGGTTGAACTAACGGCTCTTCAATCGGCTGACCAATGTTGTCGTTAATGATTGTCGGCTTTGAGTGAAGCGCCTTTAAAATTTTAATCTTGTAGTCGCCGATTGTGTAGCAACTGCCTTCCTCAAACACCTCAATATTGGTTTTTTTCACCTTGCCGCCAATTGCGACATTTTTTGCAGACTCGCTGCCGTAAATCTTTGCGCCGCATCTGTTTGCCATGTACGGTGCGTCCATAACGTGGTCGTGATGGGTGTGTGAAACAAAAATCGCCCGGAGTCTGTCAATGTTATGCTTTTTGATGATATCGTCGCACATATCTGTGTCAGTGCGAACAAGTTCGCCCCTGAGATACTGTTTTATCGACGGACGCGTAAAGTGAGCGTCAAAAAAAATTTGGTCCTTGCCGTCGTCAAACAGCAATGTTGTTGTACCGAAAAACGTAATTTTTAACATAAAAGTCATCTCCCTTTTTTATACTACCATAAATCAATTACAAGGTCAATTGCTGTGCTGCAACTACGCGTCAGCACACGGCTTTTTTTAACACAAACACGAGCCAGCCGTTATTTTCAGCGCGGCTGATTACCTCAAAATTGTTCTTTGCAAATGAGGCAAGCACCTCGTCCTCGCGGTTTTCTATTATTCCGCCCGTAATATATACGCCGTCATCGGTAAGAAAATTGCCGACCTGTGTGTTGAACTGCATAATCACATCTGCAACTATATTCGCCACAACAACGTTAAACTTGCCGCTCACCTTGTCTGACAGATTGCCCTGCACAGCGGTGAAAACAGGCTCATCAAAGCCGTTTTCCCTTGCGTTTGACACGGCGGTTTTTACTGCGAGCGCGTCAATGTCAACACCGAGTGCGCTTTTAGCGCCGAGCAGAAGGGAAGCGATTGAAAGTATACCGCTGCCGCAGCCGATGTCAAGCACAGTAGAATTGCTGTTTATGTAACCTTCAAGCGTTTCAAGGCAGAGTTTTGTCGTGGGGTGCGAGCCCGTGCCGAAAGCAAGTCCAGGCTCAATGTTCAGCACCTTTCTGCCGCCTGCGTCAAAATCGTTTTCCCACAGCGGACGTATCAGCAACTTTTCGCCAATCGGCATTGCGTGATAGTACTGTTTCCAGTTGTTCTGCCAGTCCTCTGTAAGACAGTCGCCGACATCAATACTATGCTCAATTCCCTCGCCATCGAGCCTGTCTTTAATAAAAGACGTCGCTTCAAGCGGATTTTCGTGCGGATTAACATAAACGTGGATAATGCCCTTTGTCCTGTCCTTTTTCAGCAGGCTCTCTTCAATCAAATCAATATGAGCAATCTCCATAGTTTCCGCTTCAAGAGCAGAGTAATCCTCAATGTATATGCCGTAGGGCACAACCATATTTGCAATATTTCCCGCCGTTTCAATATCGTTTGTTGCAACGGTGATTTTTATTTCTGTCCACTTTTCTTCGGACACAGCGTTAGTCATACCCATTAAAAATTCACCTTATGTTCTGTGTCTGAAAGACCGTGATTGTACAGTTTTCTGTTATCAAGCGCCCACTGGCGGTCGGTAAACGAGCCTGCGTCTACCTTGTTGGTAGCGTGATTTACCTCAAAGATTGTTGCGTCAAGGTCGTCAAGCATTGACAGCACAATTGCTTCAAGGAACATCGGGCGCACCGCCGCGCCGTATTCAGGCACACCGTGGTGCGAAATTATCATGTGTTCAAGCAGGGTAACTTCCTCGCACTCGATACCGAGTTTTTTAGCGGTTTCATCAATAATCATCGCACCTTTTACAAGGTGACCGATGAGTTCGCCCTCGGTTGTATACCCCTTTGCAAGACCTGTTTTGCTTTGCTCAAGTTCCCACGTTTTAGCAACGTCGTGCAGTATCGCGCCTGACAGCAAAAGTTCGCGGTTGATTGTCGGATAAATCTTGCACATTTCCTCCGCCATGCGCACAATGCTCATTGTGTGATACATCAAACCGCCAAGCATTGCGTGGTGCAGTTTGAGCGCGGCAGGATACTTTATCATCAGTTCTTTTTTATCGTTAACTATTTCAAGCACAATGCGGCGCAGGTTGTCGTTAGTGAACGCGTCGACCTTTTTTACCATCATATCAAACAGCATTTCACCGCCTACATCAGATGAAGGCACAAGGTCAGACAGATTATACTCGTCATTGTCGCCGACAGGGCGGATTTGCGCCACGCGGAACTGGTCCTTGCCGTTGTACTGCTCTACGGTGCCGCGAATTTTAACAATCATCTCCTGCTCAAATGTGCCGCTTGCGCCGTTATAATCCCAAAGTTTTGCGGTCATTTCGCCGTCTTTGTCGCCAATAATTAAATCGAGGTAGGTGCTGCCGTTTTTCGTCTTTTTCTCCTCGCATTTACGCAAAACAACAAAGCCGTCGCACATACCGTTTGGTAGTTGTTTAAAGTTCATTGGTAACCTCCAGATTTGTTCTGATGAATATTATAATCTATTTAGAGCATACTTTCAAGGAAATTTAATTATTATTAACAACTCGCTGCTTGACTTTGACGTGCAATACTGATATATTATAAAAGTATAATAAGATTTTAATTTGGAGCGATATGCTATTATGAGAGATATTGACAATCTTTGTTTGAATTGTTTTAAGGAACTTACGGAAGGCGCAGTCTGTGCAGAGTGCGGATATGACAACGACTCGCCCGACGATACTATGTACCTTGCTCGCAAAACTGTTCTTGCGGAAAAATACGTTGTAGGCGCAGTGATATCGCACGAGAGCGACGCTGTCACCTATGCAGGTTACGATACGCAACTTGACAAGGTAATTGAAATCAGAGAGTTCTACCCAAAGGGTGCAGCAAGCAGACTTGAGGGTTCAACCGAGATTCACTACCGTCAGAAGTTTACCGACGCTTGTGAGAGATATAAGGCGTCGTTCCTAAAACTCTGGCAAACAATGGCTAAGATGCACAGCCTGTCAGCGGCTGTTCCTGTTTATGATTTGATTGAGGCGAACAACACCTACTACGCAATCATTGAGCATATGGAGTGTATTCCGCTTCATGACTATCTTCTTCGTAACGAAAATAATAATATCCCGTGGGAGAATGCACGTCTTATGTTTATGCCTGTGCTTACAACTATTGAAGCGCTGCACAACAACGGCATTGTTCACGGCTCGCTTTCACCTGACAGCCTTGTGCTGTGCAGGGACGGTAAAGTCAGGCTCACACCGTTTTGTATTCAGGAGGCTTGCGACATCACAAGCGCGCTGGAATTTGCCCCGCAGGAGGGTTATGCTGCGCTTGAGCAGTATGATAACAACCACAAAATCGGCGGTGTGACAGATATCTATGCGTTTAGCGCGGTGATTTACCGTGCGCTTGTCGGCACAAATCCGCCAAGCGCTATAGCACGCGAGAATAACGATAAGATTATGATTCCGAATTCTATTGCGGAAACTATCCCTATGCACGTTATCAAAGCAATCGGCGGCGGAATGCAGATTTATCCTGAAAAGAGGATAAAAAATATTTCAGATTTCAGGGAACGTCTTGACGCTGCACCTTCAGTTCAGGCAAAGGCAGCGGCAGTATCTACCGACTACACCAAGCATCAGGAATATGATAAAAAGCAGAATGCCAAGAGCAGAATTATCATCATTATCCTTGTAATTCTGATTATGGCGGCAATCGGCGCAGGTATTTACGTTGTGCAGTTTACCGACCTTCTTTCACAGCCGACCACAACAAGCACTACTGTTGAACTCAAAACTTACGAGGTGCCGAACTTTGTAGGCACAGGTTACACAAAACGCGATGTTGAAAATAACGGCGCGTGGAACCAGCAGTTCACAATCACGTTTGAATATGACTATTCAACAGACGTTGAAAAGGACGTTGTGTTCAAGCAGAGCATTGCCGCAGGCGAAAAGGTTGAATCCGGTACAGAGATTATCCTGACCGTAAGCAAGGGTATCCAGACGGTTGAAGTGCCTGATGTCGGCAACAAAACGCTTGAGGAAGCGACCAAAGAACTTGAAGCGCTTGGCTTTAAGGTGTCGAGTGTTGAGGTTTACAACGACGGCGGCCACTCACCGAACACGGTTAAGGCTTCGTTTGGTTCAGCGCCTGCAGCAGGCGAAACCGTTGCAGTCGGCGAGGAGATTATCCTGCAGGTTTACGGCGAAGTGCAGACCACACAGCCGACAACTACGGAATCAACAGATTCTGCAAATTAACAGATAAATAACAAAACCGACGGATATACTTCACAGTATCCGTCGGTTTTTATGTTAGTTTTGCTTTCTCACAACGCCGTATTCGCCGAGGTCTTTAATGAAGTAGCGGCAGGGTTTGCCCTTGCTCTCATCATCAAGCAGGCGCACATACTCGTCCTCGTCAAGCACAAGGTCGCAGTAGTATTCCTCGCTCTCCTCGTCAAACGTGTTGTAGCGGCACTCGTCACACAGAGCCATATCAGTTCAGTGGAGAACTCTCGTTCTCGTCCTCTGCGTTGTTGTTTACCGAAACGCTGTTTTTGTCAAGTTTCATCATCGGTATCAAAAGTCCGGGCATACCGGCCATTGCGGTCAGTCCGTTAACCGACTGGCGAAGGAACGGGAACATCTGGTCAAATGAACCTGTGTGGATATCAGGCTTTTGCTCGCCCTCGGTGTATGTGAATTCAGCCACCATTTTAATGCGAATTTCAAACGGGTTCATATCAGCGTCTGTAATTCTGAAATCGAGTATGCCGATGCACCTGTTTTCAGCGTCAATGTAGTTTACGTTGTACTTAACCTGATTTTGCAGTTTTAACTGCGTACCGTTTGGTACATTGTTTTCAAAATTAATAGATTCAATTTTGTAGCCTTTAAGTTCAATCATTTTATTACCTCACCATTTTTACGTTGTTAAGTTTAATATCGTCTGTGTCGCCGCTTGCGGCTTTGCCCTCAAAGCGGAGCAGTTCAAGGTTTTCAACATTAGCCGCGTCAATCGCGTGCTTGTAACTGCCGCACAGGTTGCCCCAGGACGTCTTTGTTTTCATAATCGTTACATCTTTTGCGTATCTTATGAAGAAGGCGGAGTTGTCGTATTTTTCAACGCCCCAGTCAAGGCACGGGCGCAGGTCGTAGAGTCCGCAGTCCCACTTTGATGTTTTTGTAAGGCAGACGTTGCAGTTTTCAAAAGTGACGTCCTCAATAATATTGTCCGCGTTGCCGTGAATCAGCACACCGTTTTCGCCTTTTGCAGTAACGTTAAAAAAGCGGATGTTTTTAATGTGACCGCTTTTTGTGTTTTCGTCACGGTTAAAGGTGGTTATAACAATCGGCTCTGCCGTACCCCACCAGTCGGGGCAGAAACGGCGCGTTTCAATAATGATGTTAGAATATGACACGTTTTCAACATTGCCGCCGTCGCGAATCTGAATTGACAGTCCACGGTTTGTGCGGCTGATAACGCAGTTTGAAACAAGCACGTTTCTGAAATCGCCCACGCCCTCTGTGCCGATTTTAATTGCCGCGGAGGTGGAAACGAGCGTGCAGCCGTCGATAATAACATTTTCTGTCGGTCCGTACTCGCTGTTGCCCTTTGAAGTTTTAAGGCAAATGCAGTCGTCTGCGCAGGTGATATGGCAGCCGAGTATACGCACGTTTGTGCAGTGGTCAGGGTCAATGCCGTCGGAATTCGCAACATCAAGGTCGTTGAGAATTCTGATTTTGCTGATTAGCACATCGTCGCAGCCTGCGGGGTGCAGCGTCCAGAACGGTGCGTCAACCACGGTGAAATCTTTGAATGTGATGTGGTCGCTCTTTTCAATATAAATCGCAGTCGGTCGCGGATAAAATTCGCCCGTAACATAGTATTGGTCCTTGCGCTGAACAAAGGCGTGACCGTTAGCGTCAATAGTTCCTTCGCCGCTGATTGTACAGCCGTCAGCCTCGTATCCGTAGATGAACACAAAACTCGGTTTGCCTGTAACAGGGTTGCCGATTAGCGCAGTCTTTGGGTCGTTAATCAGTTTGTTGGGGCGTATGTAACCGTCAATGTTGGATGTCGCTTTGAGCCGCGCGCCCTTTTGAATATGCAGGTCAACGTTTTTGCGTAGTTTTATTGAATCGCTGTAAAACGTCTTGCCGCTTTGCAGCACAACCTGACCGCCGCCGTTTTTGGCGCAGTCGTCAATGGCGTGCTGTATAGCAAAGGCGTCGTTTGTTGCGCCGTCGCCCTTTGCGCCGTACTGCATAACGTTGTATTCTTTCATATTTTCACCTCCGTGAAATGCTATTATTAATATAACATATAAATCCGCTATTTACAATAACAATTAAATATTATATTATATACATATCATTAATCGGAGGGATATTTTGAAGTCGGATAAAAAACGTATTGAACTGCTTGACGAACTGCGCGGTCTTGCGATTCTGGCGATGATTGTGCATCACACATTTTATGATATAGGCTTTGTGCTCGGACTTGACTGGGGTTACAAGGTCTTTGATAAGTTGTGCGTTTTGCAGCCGGTATTCTGGTCGATTTTCATAATAATATCCGGCATATGCTCGCGTCTGTCGAGGAATACTGTAAAACGCGGCGCGATTGTCCTCGGCGCGGGACTTGCGGTAACGCTTGTCACCGCCGTAATAATGCCAAAAATGGGCATTACGGGGGCGGAAATATACTTTGGCATACTGTCGTGCCTCGGCTCTTGTATGATAATCACAGGACTGCTTATGCCGCTGATTGAAAAGGTAAAGCCTGCGGTGGGTATGCTCGTGTCTGCACTTCTGTTTGCGGTGGGTTACGGCATATCGTCAGGAACTCTGCTGTTCGGTCTTGTCAAACTGCCGCACAACTGGTACACAACTAACCTGTTTATGCCGCTTGGCATTTATTCAAGTTCATTTGAAAGCGCAGATTATTTTGCACTGATACCGTGGTTTTTTATGTTTTTGTTTGGCGCGTTCCTCGGCAAATTCGCAAGGGACGGCGCGTTCCCTGCGTGGACATATAAAAAGCACGCAAAAGCGCTGTCATTTGTCGGCAGGAACAGCCTTTGGTTCTACCTTGCACACCAGCCGGTTATATATGCGGTGATGTATGCGGTTATGTTAATAATAGTGCAAATTTATAAATAGCAAAACAGTTAAGGAATTAGTATGAAACGAACAAAGCTTGAGGACAGACAGCTCCCCGATTACACGCGCGGGGAGGAAATAATGAATATGGTCACGCACATAGTCGGCGCAAGCTTCGGTGTAGTTGCGCTTGTGCTGTGCGTTGTGTTTTCGGCAATCAGGCACAACCCGTGGGCGATTGTCGGCAGCGCAATTTACGGCGTGATGATGATTTACCTTTACACAATTTCAAGCGTGTACCACGGGCTTATTTCCGAAAAACCGAAAAAGGTTATGCAGGTGCTTGACCACTGCTCGATTTTTGCAATGATTTTCGGCTCGTATGTTCCTGTCCTGATGACAGGCGTCAGGGAGCAGAGCACGCTCATATTTATTATTGTGTCCGTGCTTGTCTTTGCAGGCTGCGCAGTGTGCATTGTGTTCACCGCAATAGACTGGAAAAAGTACGCCGCAATATCAATGACAGGCTACTTCGCAATAGGCTGGGCGGCGCTGCTGATATTCTATCCGCTTTATAAGGCTTACGGTATTGAAATGCCGCTCTGGCTTATCGGCGGCGGACTTGCGTATACGCTGGGCATAATATTTTTTGCAAAGGGTACGCACGTGCGCTACTGCCATTCGGTGTTCCACTTGTTTATTCTGCTCGGCAGCGCACTGCACTTTGTGGCGATATTCAAGTTCTGTATTCTTGAAGCATATATTCCGATATATTTTAAATAACAGTGCCTCCCTTGAGTAAAAGGGAGGCTAATGTTTTACTTAAAGCAATCCAGAACTTCCGAGCCTTTGCGCACAAATGCAATAAACTCATCAATTTCAGTCTTTACCGTGTGCCAGCCGGCAGGGTAGGGCTGTTCGTTTTTTGTCAGCACCCATTCGCCCTCGGGCAGGTATACTTGTTTTTCAGTCTGACCTTCGTTCACAATCGGCGCAAAAATGATGTCATCGCCAAACATATACTGCTCGCCGAGAGAGTAACAAATCTCATCGTCAGGGTAGTCAAAAAACATCGGTCGCATAATAGGCACGCCGTTTTTTGAAGCAACAGCCATATGCTTTTCTATGTAGGGGCGCAGGCGCTCACGCAGGAAAATGAGGTCTTTCAGTATGCCAAAGTTGCGTTCGCCGAAACTCCAGATTTCATTCGCATCGCCTGACGGCTCCTTGACGTCGCGCTTCTTTTCACCGTGGCGGTTGCGGTTGCCGTGCAGTCGCATAACAGGCGAAAATACGCCGTACTGAAACCAGCGCACAATCAGTTCACGGAAAGTGTCGCTCTGCGTGTCGCCGCCGTAAAAACCGCCGATGTCGGTGTTCCACCACGGTATACCGCACATAGCCATATTAAGTCCTGCTTTGACTTGCTGAGACAGGCTCTCAAAGGTGGACACGATGTCGCCGCTCCATACGAGCGCACCGTATTTCTGACTGCCGAGATATGCGCAGCGTATGAGTGTTACAGGCACTTCGTCGCTGAATTTTTTAAAACCGTCATACGCCATTTTTGCATAGTAATACGGGTAAATAAGTCCGACCTCATCGCCCTTGCCCAAGTGCATAATCAGGTTGCCGAAATGCTCGGGGTGTATTTCAGGCTCTGCCTCGTCAAACCACAGCGCGTCAACGCCGTTGTCGAGATAGTTCTCTTTCAGTTTGCCAAAAACATAGTCGCGCGTTTGCGGATTGGTAACGTCAATTTCCGCCTGCGGACCGTAAAAGTTAAACACTCTGTCCGAGCCTTTGGTGGTGCGAATCAGCATATTATTGTCGCGCATATAGCGATAATTTTCAGAGTTCTCATTGATGGTCGGCCACATCGAAACAACAAGTTTTGTACCCATTTTATGCAGTTCGTCAGCCATCGCCGGCACGTCTTGCCAGTATTCGGGTGCAAACTTGTAGTCGCCCTGTTCCGTCCAGTGAAAATAGTCGCAAATGATTGCAGACAGGGGAATATTCTCTTCCTTATAACGCCTTGCAACTTCAAGCAAATCGTCCTGCGTTTCATAGCGCAGACGGCTCTGCCAAAATCCTGTCGCCCAGTGCGGCATAACAGGTGCGTGACCTGTTAAATCGGCAAGCGCAGCGCTGGCTTCGCGGGGGCTTCCCGCAATTACAACGTAGTCAATTTTTCGGGTTGCGCCAACGCTCCAGCGAGTGCGGTTGTTTGATAGTTCAACACTGCCCACAGCAGGGTTGTTCCAGATAAAACCGTATCCGCGCGATGAGTAAACATACGGTATAGTGCATTTTGCGTTTACGTGCCGCAAGTCAAACGAACTGCCTTTGAGGTCAAACACGCCCGACGCCTCGTGACCGAGTCCGTAAAAATGCTCGCCGTCATTCGGCTTGAACGTCACGCGCGCCGACCACCTGTCGCCGTTGGTTTCATAGTGGCGAAAACCGTCGTTAAACGTTAGTTCAGGCTTCTCCTCAATCAGCACCTTGTTGCCGCTGAAAAATGTCACCTTGCCGTTTTGCTCAAGTTTTACAGATAGCGTGCCGACGGACATTGTAACGCTTCCGTCCTGTTCAACTATTGAAGCGTCGCCACCCTGCGGCATGAGTGTGTAGTTTTCATCATTTTCTTTGCAGTCAAAAAACGACTCAAATCTGATTGCGTTGTTGTGGCAGGGGGTTATCCTTATAAGTTCCTCTGCCTTTGAATACAGTATAACACCGTTTTGTATTTTAGTATTTTTCATACCTTCCCCCTGATTATGATATAAGGTAAGTATATTATAAACTATAACACGCATATTTTCTATATATATTTGATTAATTACTAAATTTTTTATAAAATGTTAAAATAATTAGTGCAATTTCACTAATTATCTGTTATAATGGTTTTGCTATTATAACGAAAGGAAAGTGGAGTTATGTCCGAAAAAGGAAACTCAAAGGTAAAACAACTTTTTACCGAAGTTAAAACTCACTGGAAAGTGCCTGCTAAAGGCAAGTACGTTCCGTACCGTGATATCACTACAAACTGCCGTATCTCTCATACTCAGTAATCAACATCATCAACATGCCGCTCAGTTACGTCTGGACTCTCATCTGGTGGTTTGTGTGCGACAACCTCGGCTTCTTGCCGAAAAAGACCGAAAGGAAACTGTACATACTTTATATGTGCATGATTGCAGGCGGTCTGTTTATGATATTCTTCCCGTTTGATAACCTGCTTGCAGGTTCTACAAACCGCTTTGTGCTGTTTATGAACGGTCTTAAAGGTATCAGTTGCGCTTCTGCAATCAAAATCCTCGGCACAAATATTATGTTCAACGGCTGGGTAGGCGCGCGTAATATTTTCTGGAGGAAAAAACTTATACCTAAGTTTGGTAGATATAAGTATTCGCTTTACTGCGACGCTATACCAAAGGTAATTATGGTATTCGTTCTCGGCTGGGCGCCGTTCTACAACGTTGGCACTTACAGCGAGGTTGACAGGGTTTGGATTGCTAACCTTCTGTTTGCTGTTTACAACGTATTCGGTTTCCTTAACAATATGGAAACCTGCACCCAGAACATTTCTCCAAATGTTCGCGAGCGTATTTTTGTACGTTCATACCCAATTAAGCTTTCACACATTTTCTATTCAATATTCAATATGATTCTGCCTATCATCATTGGCAAACTCAAATATAAGTGGGAAGATATTGCACTGTTTAAGTGGGTTATTCCAATTTCCTTCCTTGTATTTGTTGTACTGACTCTTGTATTTGCAGGCAGAGTTAAAGAGCGTATTCCGCAGCCTCCGCTTGAAAAGAAGGTGCAAATCAACTTCTGGGACGGTATGTTCGGCGTTATGCGAAACCGGTACTACTGGATTTACACCGTCGTCGGACTGCTCGACTCGCTCGGCAACGGTATGCTCGTTTTCACAACCGTGCTTTATCTGTATACTTTCCGTCTGAGCGGTGCGGCTTACAGTATAATCGTTGCGCTTGTTTCGTTTGCCGGTACGCCGCCCGATTTGTTCACGCCGTACTTTATCAAGCGATTTACATACAAGCAGATTATGGTATTCTTCCAGTATTCGCGTGCAATCGGTTATTCAATTATCGTTTGCGTTTACTGGTTCTTCGGCGAAAACCTTATGCTCTGCGGTATTGTCAGCGTTATTATGCTGTTCATTATGGAAATGTTTAAGACAGTTCCTACCGCAGTTAACCACGATATGGAAATCCGTATAGCCCATCTCCCGCGCCACCGTCTCCAGCGGAATGCTTCCCGCACCGTTTAGAGGCGTGTAGACTACGGTCACCGATTTATCGAGCTGGTCATCCGGCCGCTGCCGCATGCCTTCCACGTAGTCCAGATACTTCCGGTCCATCTCTTCACCGATGCAGCTGATCAGTCCCTTCTGTATTCCCTCTGCGAGCGGCATCCGCGGAAAGCTGTCGAAGAGATCCAGCGAACGGATCTCCCTGATCATGCCATCGGAGACTGCACCCGAAATCTGTGCGCCGTCTTCCTGATACACCTTGTATCCGTTATATTCCTTCGGATTATGGCTGGCCGTCATGTTGATGCCGGAAATCGCGTGAAGATCCCTCACGGCAAAGGAAAGCTCCGGCGTCGGCCGCATGGACGGGAAGAGCCAGACCGCGATTCCGTTGCCGGCAAGGATTTCCGCTGCCAGCTCCGAATACTCACGGGAGTGGTATCTGCAGTCATAGGCAATTGCCACGCCGCGATGCAGATCTCCGCCGGATTTCTTCAGATAGTTGGCGATTCCCTGCGTCGCCCTTCCGACGGTGAGCGGATTCATGCGGTTTGTGCCCGCGCCGCAGATGCCTCTCAGTCCCGCTGTTCCGAATTCTATCTCCTGATAAAAGCGATCATTGATCTCCTGCTGATTACCTCTGATCGACAGCAGTTCTTTCCGCATGGGATCGTCCTGCGGAAGCCTGTCCAGCCAGAGCTGATATCGTTCTTCTGCATTCATAGCCATCTATATTTCCTTACACCTTTTCCTGCATATCATTCCTGAAGATCCGCATTTGAACAATCGATGGAACAACTAACTGCCTTTTACAAAAAGCGCTGGCAATAATCCGGATCAGGGATGTTACTTCTTTGTATAATCATAGAATCCCTTGCCGCTGTTGACACCGCCTTCGCCCCTGTCGAGTTTCTCCTTCAGCATTACGCTGATTTTGTGTGCAACGGAGTTTTCATCCTGTGCCTCGGGTTTCATGGAAACAATATCATAGCAGGTCTTCAATCCTACAATATCCATGATCTGGAACGGTCCGGCCGGCGCACTGGTGGCAAGCTTCCACGTGAGATCGATGGTCTCGGGATCAGCCACACCCTTCGCCCAGAGCATCTCCGCCGATTCCAGGAAAGGCACCAGCATGGAATTCAGGATGTAACCGGGCTGCTCCTTGTGAAGAACGAGCGGAATCATATGGATATCCCTTGCAAAAGCAATGACCTGATGAATGGTTTCCTGCGATGTGCCAGGATGTCCCATGATCTCCGCTGTATTGGACTTCCATATCTCGTTGGCAAAATGCAGGGAGCAGAACTTCTCCGGCCGTCCGGTATACTGAGCAAACATGCTGGGAAGAAGCGTCGACGAATTTGTGCAGAGTATGGTTTTCTCCGGCATGAGATCCTTCATCCGGGTAAAAATATCGATCTTCTGCTTCGGGTCTTCTGTCATCGCTTCGATAACGATATCCGCATCTTTCAGGGCTTCTGCAAGATCCAGCGTGATGTGCAGGAGATCCTTCTGATTTTTCGTCCAGGCCGCCTTCAGTTCATCGATGATTTCAGGCGTAGCCGATTTCCAGTCAGTAACAAGTCCCCTGGGATAGAGATAGGCACCCATGGGATTGCCGATCAGTGCCTTCGCCTGATCCAGGGCCTGCGTCATTGCTGCGCTGTAATGATCAATTTTCGGCTGTGTTCTGCCGATCGAGCCCTCACTGCGCAGCCAGAATGTCACATGATGGCCTGTATAAGCGCACATCAAACCTATCTGTGTACCAAGAACGCCGCCTCCGATTATCGTTACATTAGAGAACATAATAAACCTCCTTTACTTATAGCATATGACAGCCAAATACCTTGCCTTCTCCGCGTGTTCTTCCATATAAGCGCTGATATTTTCTGACTTTGCCGGCGCTTATATGAAATATTCTAACATATTGTTGCCACCATGTCGGCTGTGAAATAAAATTTATCCCGTCTGATCCCCTGCCTCAGGTGACGTCTGATACCTGCAGCACTGTATTCAGCCCGACTGCTCCATCGCTAAGCGATTCCCGCAGTCGGCATATACAGCAAAAAATGCAGACAGATGTTCAATGTCTGCCTGCATTGGTGTACGATTATCAAATTTCCCCGGGTTCAGGAGCATCATCCGCGCGTCTTTCTCCCGCCGACGCCCGTATCCTGATGCCGTTGACCGTCACATTATCCGTCACCGGAATCAGCAGATATTCCACGCCGTCGATGACCCTTGTCTCGATCAGATCCGTCCGCGTCGGATCGACAGCGATCTTGACATCATCCGATGCGACGGTGAACTTCCGCGTGCTCGCAAGGTTTGAGGCGAGCAGCGCGCCATCCTCACCCGCTTCCTCATCGTACGCCTGCTCAAAATGCGCGATCTGGTCCGCATCAGCCCCGCAGCTCTGCACAAAACGCAGACACTCCTGCTTGTCGAGCGGTGTCGGTTCGGGCTCTTCTTTTTTGCCCTCCAGGAGCGCATTCAGATTTTGATGCACCGTCTTCGCGACCTCGAAGTCACAGCTGTCACTGAAGGTTTCCTCGATGATCGCATCAAAGGTCTTCTTCTGCGTCCCGGCTGTCATCGGCACATCAATGCCGAGAAGATCCTCCGTAATCTCCGGGTGCAGGATCTCGGGATTTTTCGCATAATACAGCACATTGTGAATATCCGTATTTCTGTCATTAAACGCCGGAAAAACAAAGCCGACTTCCGGCATCTGTACCATCCAGTCCTGGATGCTGTCGCGGAAGTGATTCAGCGTGGCGTCATACACGAGACCGGGCTTGGAAAGTGCAACGGGGCAGATGGCGCAGAGAAGGAAATTATAAACGTATTCCGATGCGTCATCCATCTGCATGCCATCGGAAGCCTTTCCGGGTACATCGTAAGAGCCGAACGCAAGAAGGATCAGATAATTTTCCGCATCCAGATAGGTACTGATCACGCTGTCGTAAAAATCTTCCAGCAGCTCATCATCCTTGAGCTCAGAATCACGAAGTGCCAGCAGCTTCGCCTGTCTGCCTCCCTCAGCCTCTTCGGCGAGAGGAAATTCCAGATTCAGCAGACTTTTTCCCACCTGTCCTGACGTAGCCTTGCGAAGCAGATCCGAATACTTGTGGACCTCTTCCTCCGGCAGGGAGAGAAAAGCCTCCTTCATCTCAGAGATTTTCTGCTTGTGCCCATCCACGTAGCATCCGCAGATTCTCTGCAGACAGGTATCCTCGGGCTTCAGCTGTTTACGGATTTCTGTAACTTCCTTCTTGTTCATCAGTCAACTCCTGCTCTGTTCCACGACACACAAACATCGTCTGTATTTCTCGTATGTGCACAGCACTCAGCTGCCGGCTGCATGGCTCAGTTTTCCGCTGCGTTTCACGGTCACCATGCAGCCAGTCTCTGTCTCATCATCAGCACTTTCAGTCGTCTACGACTGCGATAGCCTCAATCTCCACGCGCGCGCCCTTCGGAATCGCCGCTGCCTGGAAAGCAGATCTGGCCGGATACGGCTCCTGGAAAAATTCAGCATAAACCTCGTTCATTGCTGTAAAATCAGCAATATCGGCGAGCAGTACCGTCGTCTTGACCACGTGGCTCATATCCGTCCCCGCCTCTTTCAGGATGTTCCGGATATTCGTAAGGCTCTGTCTCGTCTGCGTGGCGATATCCTCACCTGCAAACTTACCGGTTGCCGGGTCGATCGGGATCTGCCCTGACACATAGATCGTCTTCCCTGAAGCCTTGATTCCCTGTGAATAAGGGCCAACCGCTGCCGGTGCATTTTCTGTGTGAATCGCTTTTGTACTCATTTCGGATCCTCCTGTTATTTTGCGTTCTCTATCACTGTATACACTTTAACTCTCTGTACACCTGTTAACCACAACAATCTCTTATCATTCCTGTCACTGTGAACAGCTTACCCGAGTATATACAACCTGTATTACTACTTGCGTTTACTTCATTGTCTCCACCGCGAACAACTGATTCGAGTGTACACAAAGCATACTCACGCTGCAAAAACCATGATCATCGTTCCCGTAATGATCAGGACCAGTCCCGCAAACGACTTCCGCGTTAATTTTTCTCCGAAGATGATCCTGGAAAAAATAATGGAAACGACAATACTCAGCTTGTCGATCGGAACGACCACGCTGGCCGGTCCGGTCTGAAGCGCCCGGTAATAGCAAAGCCATGACGCTCCCGTAGCGACACCGGAAAGGCAGATAAACGCCATCTCGCCATGGGGAATGCCGCGCACTTTCTTCGTCTTGCCCGTGACAAGGACCATCATCCAGGCCATCACGAGCACAACGCAGGTCCGGATTGCCGTCCCCAGATTGGACGGGACATCTTCAATGCCGATCTTTCCGAGGATAGACGTCAGGCTGGCAAAAATCGCCGAACCGAAGGCGTAGAACATCCACCCGTGACCAGATTTACCCGGCGTTTTCTCCTTATCCTCAGTTTTCTTCTTCTCGATCATCAGCAAGGTTCCAACGCCGATCAGGACGACGCCCGCCCCTTTTGCCCAGCTGACGGGTTCCCCGAGAAAAATAAAGGCAAGAATAATTGTCAGAATCGTACTGGATTTATCGATCGGCACAACCTTGTTGACTTCGCCGATCTGCAGCGCATGAAAATAGCACAGCCACGAAAAGCCTGTGGCAAGTCCCGACAGGATCAGGAAGACCCAGGTCTTATCGCTGATCGATGACGGTGCACTCATCTGACCGGTCACCAGAACCATCAGCCAGGAAAAAGCAAGAACAATAATCGTTCGAACTGCCGTTGCTACGGTAGAATCTGTTTTTCTGATACCACATTTGGCCAGAATCGCCGTGATTCCCGCAAAAAATGCAGAACCAAAAGCAAACGCAATCCACATTGCTGTATCCCCCTACTCTTTTGTCAGCCGGGCTGTTGTATCTGATCAGTTCGGGCAAGCTGAAATTTCTCCATTACCCATCAGATCAGCCCGAGCTTCTGAAAGGCCTTCTGCAGACCGTCGCGGTCTACTCTATCCGTAACCAGATCCGCATGTTTTTTCAGGTCATCGGAAGCATTTCCCATGGCAACGCCGACTCCTGCAAAGTCGATCATCTCGTGATCATTCGGTCCGTCGCCAAAAGCGATGGCGTCCTCCCGACCGATGCCCGCTGCATTCAGGTAGATCTGCATACCGGTGGCTTTCGTGATGCCGCGGATCGTAACCTCTCCATCCGATTTTTCCGACAGTCGGAAGCTCGATTCCATCACATAGAAATAATCGCCAAGATTTTTTCTGATCGTGTCGATATCCGCATTTGCCTCATAATAGGCGAACTTGTTCACATCCCGGCGCAGTTTGGGATGATTATCTGTCGTGATCTTTCCAAAAATTTCTTCTCTTTTTTCTTTCGTGCCGGGATCTCCCGCAAACAGAGCACCTTCCTGCTCTGTGATGTCGGACGTTCCGTAGAGCCCTGATCTGCACTGCAGATAATAACGCGCGCCAACCGTTTTCATATAATCCACAAGGATTGCCAGATGTTCCGGATCTACGTACTTCTCATAGATCGTCTCCCCGTTTCTTCGTACCTCGGCACCGGCACCGCAGACCATGCCGCTGAACACGCCGGAATCCCACAGAAAAGGATAGATCTGGGTGGCTGTGCGCCCAGAACAGAGAACCATCTCATGTCCATTCCGCTTTGCAGCGGCGAGCGCTTCGCGCGCCGAATCAGGAAGCATGCCCTGAAAGGTTGTCAGTGTACCGTCGATGTCCAGAAATACTATTTTTTTATGCATGCTGTCTCCTCAGTTATCTTTCCTCTTCCGGCAGGCTTTGGAAAGCAGCTTGATGATCTCGCTGTAATTTTCCGGTCTGTGCGGCCATACGCAGTCCGAGCAGTCGCGGATCTCCGTGCCGTCTTCATGCGTGATCACTGCCGGCGTTCCAGGACAGCTGTCCTGCAGGTAAAACGGGCAGTAGCAGAACAGGCAGTTGAAGTCTTCCAGTCCCTGATGACACGGAAAATATTTGCAGTCCCGGTTTTCAAAAAATCTGAACGAATTTTTCATTTTGATCTTTCTCCTCACAGGGTTGATATTAGTATACGTGCCGGCACATGTCA
>ONXZ01000023.1 GCA_900321905.1 uncultured Eubacteriales bacterium | reverse complement strand
TTCGGCTTTAAGCGAATTTGAGCATACAAGCTCGGCAAACATATCGGTATGATGAGCCGGTGATTTTTTATTCGGTTTCATTTCCGCAACGGTGACGGCAATACCTCTGTTGGCAAGCGCCCACGCCGCCTCAACGCCGGCAAGACCTGCGCCGACTATGAGAACATCAGTCATCTTTTTTCTTCTTTCTTTCAATCTTTTTTTCAAACCCGCAGTTTTCATCAAGGCAGGCAAGAATATTGCCTTTTTTGCGGAAAAGTGATTTGCCGCATTTCGGGCAGGTTTCGTCCGTCGGTTTGTCCCACGTCATGAAATTACATTCGGGCCAGCCGTCGCATCCGTAGAAGGTAAAGCCCTTCTTTGATTTCTTTTCAATAACGTCCTTGCCGCATCTGGGGCATTTTGCATTTGTTTTTGTAATAAGCGGCTTTGCGTTTTTACATTCAGGGTATCCGGGGCAGGCAAGGAATCTGCCGAATCTGCCCGTTTTGATAACCATGAGTCTTCCGCATTTTTCACAAGGAATATCCGTAATATCCTCTTCAAGCTGAATCTTGACGTCTTTCATATCGTCCTTTGCTTTCTGAAGGGTTTTATCAAATTCATCATAAAAAGTATGGAGCATTGCAACGTAGTCGGATTTGCCTTCGCCGACTTCGTCAAGCTGATTTTCCATAGAAGCGGTGAATTTTGCATTAACGATTTTGGGGAATTTTTCTTTAAGAAGTCCCGTTGTGGCTTCGCCGAGTTCAGTCGGCACAAGGAGCTTCGCCTGACGTTTTACATATCCTCGTTTTGTGATAGTTGTGATGATAGTTGCATATGTGCTCGGTCTGCCTATTCCGTTTTCTTCCATAGCTTTGATTAGAGAAGCTTCGGTATATCTTGCAGGCGGCTGAGTAAAATGCTGATTGCCTGCAAGCTCCTTGAGCTTCACGATATCGCCTTCGCTGAGTTCGGGAAGCTGCTTTTTGCTCTCGTCTTCATCGTCATCCGTGCTTTCTTCATAAAGAGTTGTGAAGCCGTCAAACTTAACGCTGTAACCTGCTGCGGCAAATACGCAGTATTTTCCCTCGGCTGCGTCTTTATCGTTTGCTCCGGTTATCTCCGCTTTAACGGTATTCTGAACGCAGGAAGCCATAAGGCTTGCGATAAATCGTTTCCAGATAAGCGAATAAAGCTTATACTGGTCGGAAGTAAGGCTTGATTTTACTCTGTCCGGAGTGAGCGAAGGAACAGCAGGTCTTATAGCCTCGTGACCGTCCTGAGCGTTGCCCTTGGTTTTGAAGTATCTCGGCTTTGCAGGAAGATACTTTTCACCGTAAGTGTCAAGTATATACTGATTACCTGCAGCGCGTGCTTCCTCCGAAATACGAAGCGAGTCAGTTCTCATATAGGTGATAAGACCGATAGTACCCATACCCTGAACATCAACGCCCTCGTAGAGTTCCTGCGCCGCTTTCATTGTGCGGCGAGCCTGGAACGACAGGCGGCGTGACGCTTCCTGTTGGAGAGTTGAAGTGATGAAAGGCGGTGTAGGATTTTTCTTCCTTGTGCCTTTCTTTACAGACTTAACAATAAACTCTGCGCCCTCAAGGTCTGCGAGTATTTTGTCACTCTGTTCTTTATTTTCAATATTCTTGTCGCCGAGTTTGAGTTTGTTGCCCTCAGGGTCTGAAACAAGAATCGCACCAAACGTTTTGCGCTCAGGCGGATTGGTAAACTTAGCGTCGATTGACCAGTATTCCTCAGGCACAAAGGCTCTGATTTCATTTTCCCTGTCAACCACAAGACGAAGCGCAACCGACTGCACACGGCCTGCGGAGAGTCCGCGGCGAATCTTCTGGCTTACAAACGGTGAAAGTTTGTAGCCGATAAGTCTGTCAAGTATACGTCTCGCCTGCTGAGCGTTAACAAGGTCGATATCAAGTTCCCTCGGATGTGACATACCGCGCTGAACGCCTGATTTTGTAATCTCGTTAAAAGTAACGCGGTTTTTATCTTTAAGGTCAAGACCAAGCAGATACGCCAGGTGCCAGGATATTGCTTCACCCTCGCGGTCAGGGTCGGTTGCGAGATAAACATAGTCGGCGGCGTCAGCCTTCTTTTTAAGGTCTTTTACAAAATTTTCCTTGCCCTTGATTATAGCGTAGTTTGGTGCAAAATTTTTATCAACATCTACGCTGAGTCGTTCCGCAGGCAGGTCGCGAACGTGACCCATTGAAGCCACAACGTCGTATCCCTTACCAAGATAACCCTTGATGTTCTTTGCCTTTGCAGGCGACTCTACAATAACTAATTTTGACATATGTTAAATCCTTTCAGTGGAGTAATTTATTTATATTTGTGAATAGCGGTCACCCTCTGCTTTGAGGATAAGCCCCTGAATTTCAAGAACTGTGAGAGTGGTGATGACTTTGCTGCTGTCTATACCCGTCTTTGCTGCAATCTCCTCAAGCGTAACAAGGCTGTCGCCGATAGCGTCGTACACTTCCCTTTCGACACCGACAAGGTTTGCCGATTTTGAACTGCGCTGAGCGTCGTCATCACGGGTTTTGCTGATACTGTCAAATGTAATCTGCCGTTTTTCAGGTGCGTTTGCGCCATAGTTTGAGCGGCTGATGTCGTACATTGTTTTGACGTTTTCAGGCTTGAGGGTAAAATAGTCGTCCCTGTAGCGACTTATAACCGCGGCAGGTCCCGTTGCAACAAATGCGCCCTCGTCAATCAACTTGTTAGTACCCTGAAAATCAGGGTCAAGAATGGAGGACGGCACGGCAAAAATATCCCTGCCCTGCGCCCGTGCATATTCAGCCGTGATGAGCGAGCCGCTTTTTTGCGCTGCTTCAACAACAATCACGCAGCGTGACAGTCCGCTGATAATGCGGTTGCGTATGGGAAATGTAGTTCTGTCCGCCCTTGTATACGGTGGAAATTCCGTTATAAGAGCACCTCCGTTTTTGACTATATCGCTGCGCAGTTTTTCATTTGATTTGAGATAATCCGAGCCGAGTCCGCAGCCAAGCACAGCAACGGTAGTGCCGTTTGCCTGCAGCGCACCTTCGTGCGAAGCGCTGTCAACGCCGAGCGCGCCGCCGCTTGCTATAACCGCTCCGCAATCCGCAATGCCTTTTGCAAGGTAGCGCGCGGCTTTGAGTGAATAAGCGGAAGCCTTGCGAGTGCCGACCATTCCGACAACAAGTCTGTCCTTAACACAGTCAATGTCGCCTGCGACATAAAGCACGGCAGGCTGTTTTGGTATATCCCTGAGCGATTCGGGATAACGCTCATCGTCGGGGGTTAGTATATCCCAGCCGTTATTTTCACAAGTTGATATAACTCTGTCCGCATCATCAAGCGATACTTCGGCAAGGTTATCAAGCCGTGTAGCGTTTATGCCGTCACACGCTGCCCATTCAAGCACAGAAGCGTCGTACAGTTTTTTTGGCGTTTCAAAAAAGTCGAGTATCTTTTGTGTATCAGCGCCTGCGCCAACGCCAAGTTGCATCCAAATCCAATATCTTTTATCAGTCACAGCGAATCATCTCCCACATTGTGATTGAAGCCGCGACAGAAGCGTTAAGACTTTCCGCCTTGCCTTTCATCGGAATAGTTATCAGCGTATGAGCGCAGTCAAGCACTTCCCTGCTGACTCCGTTTGCCTCGTTGCCGATAACGCTCACAGTCGGCTTTGTAAAGTCGAGTTTTGTAATCACAGCCGCGCTGCTGCGTGGTACGGTTGCGCATATCTGATAGTCCGCTTTGAGTTTGCCGAGCGTTTCGACAAGGTCAGCGCACATTACAGTGTTCATACGCAGTACGGACCCCATTGAAGCACGCAGCACCTTTGGATTGTAGATATCACAGCCGCCGCCGATAAGCACGCTGTCAATACCGAGCGCTTCCGCCGTGCGTATAATCGCGCCAACGTTTGACGGAGTCTGCACATTGTCAAGCGCGATAACTTTGCTGCCGAGCGGCGCCGTGCTGTCACAAATCCCGCACACCGCAAAAATGCCCTGCGGCGAATCGGTATCGGTTAGTTTTTGCGCAATGTCGTCTGTGATAACATACGCTCTGTCACATCTGCCCTCAAGTGCGCTGACCTCGTCAGGATATTTGCTCATCAGTTTCTCTGTGACAAAAAGCGTTTTGACTGTATAAACAGAATTAAGGACATCAAAGCAAAGTCTTGCCCCCTCAAGCACAAAGAGTCCGCTCTCACGGCGTGCCGATGATGAGGTAATCAACTTTTTGGTGTCCTTAATAATCTTATTTGTTTTACTTGTAATTTTTTCCATCAAGTGATTTCTCCCATACACAGTAGTGCTATAAGTCGAGTACGGCGTTTGCCGCACCCATTATTTGTTTAAACAAATCACATTATATTTATTTTTATATAATATACATTATATAGGAAAAAATTTCAATAGTAAATTTCATTTTTTTAAAAAAACTGCCCTGCGCGTTTTGCACAGGGCAGAATATGCTGTCGGAAAAATTATTTTTTCACGAATATTTCTTTTGCAAAAAGGCGCTTTTTCAGATAATCAACAACGGCTTTAATCACAACCGATAAAGCAAGAGCGCCGATAATCAGCGCTAAAGTATTAAATCTGTACGATTTGAAAAGCATAAGTTTTTCAAGCGGATAAAGCACTGCGCGCTGACAGATAAATACCGTCATACTGAGTTCTCCGAGATACCGCACAATATCCTTGTCAAAGCCTTTTACGCTCAGCGAATAGCGGCTGAAGGTAATTGCAAGACCCGTCGCAAGGACGAACACAAAGACGAAGTACCACTTTTTATCAATCGTCGTCATACTCACAAATACAGTGAGCGCGTAACACATAAACTCAATAAACCGAAGCACGATTTTTCCGAACCGTGTAAGCTCTGTTTTATCAAGGCTTTGTGTGAACTCGTACACAGTGATTCCGAGGGAAATCTCCGCAACCGCTCGCAGCGTGCCTTTCAGGAACAAGCCGCCTGCAAGCGCAGTGTCCGACGGAGTGAGCGTTCCCGTTTTCTGATACAGATAGCCGAAAATTGCAAGAAACAGTATCGGAGAAATCACCCTTGCGTAGAGCGCCCTGTACCGCAAAAAAAGCGGGCAGATTATAAGCATTGCAAACAGCATTGCGGAGATGTACCAGTCGTTCTGATTTACGATTGACAACCTGACGCCGCTCATATGAATAAGGAAAAATTCGGGCAGCGAGAACGTGAACTTTTTTAACGCCATCTGCTTTGTCAGCGGCTCAAACCATATCAGTTCGGCAAAGATAATAACGAAGGAAATCATATGCGTGGGAAGCACTGTGAGGTACTTTTTTGCAATAAATTTTGGTGTGTATTCGGCGATTGATTTCAAATCGTTACCCGCGCCACTTTTATACACGCTTTTTGCCATAAGAATTCCGCTGAGCACAAAGAAAAATTCTACGCCTATCGCACCCTCGCGGATAATTCCGAAGGGTGTTTTATGTGTAGCAAAGGAGGTGCAGGCGTGGCCAAGCAAAATCACCACAGAAAAAATAAACCGGAGTAATTCAACTCCGCTGATTTTAGAACGTTTCGATTCGTTTTTAATTTGATTCATACAACTTACTCACCTGCCGTTTTGTCAATCCGTATCATGCTGCGTGTAATAAAACATATAAAAAAACGTGTAATTCTGCTTGTAAAAAAAACGTGTTATATTCGATTATAAAATACCGTATAACTTCGCTTTTTAATATCGTATTTTGAATACATAATTATTATAACATTTGTGGTATAATAAGTCAAGGAATAAATGAATACGTCGAAAGAGGAGTATATATGAGTAGTTTTGTACCGAAAAAATCGGAAAAGGATGTTATCTCAATCCGCATAGACAGCGATTTGCTGAAGGTTGTTGATAAAACCGCGTCGAAGTCGGACATCAGCCGCAACGAACTTGTTGTGCAGTGCATTGAGTTTGCACTGAAAAATCTTGACGGCGGCAACAACAAAAAACTGTTTAACTAAACAACAACGCACCTTCCTTAGGGTGGACAACTAAGGGAGGTGCGTTAATCTTTTCTTATTTTGAAAGAGTGTCAAAAGTTTTGTCAACAGCATTATTTGCGAGTTTGAGCATTTTTTTAGTGAGCAGGTCGTACCTGATGACCTTTTTTACAAGTTCGATTGCGATTGACAGCAGTAATGAATCGACTACCAGCACAAGCGGTATCAGCCACCAATATTTGAACGAGTATGTAAAACTGTTGAGGTATGTATACCTTATGAACGTGTGGGTTAAAAAGATGTTCATTGAGTGTTTGCCGAGGAAATACAGCACTTTGCGCAGCACAAAGAGGTCGAGTAAAAACTCATATGCAAACAAAATCAGCACCATCGGGAACACGGCAAAGCGCAGTTCGTAGTAATAGTTTGCAGGCAGGCATTTGTAGAAATAAATCGACACAAAGCACAGCACAAGCATAACTACAAACTTTACAGGCTTATTAAGCGCCGATAGTTTGCCCCTGAGCCATTTGAAATTTGCAAACCTTACAAGCAGGTTGTATTTTGCGCATACCATACCAAAAAGAAACGGGAACTGAAATGCGATATATGTGCCCGAATCATACGGAATCTGCAGCACTCGCGGAAGGAAGAATGCCACCGCAAGCACAGGGATAACGCTGAATTTGTCAAAGAGTTTTACAAAAATCGGCGCCGCTACAATAAACAGCACGGCGATTGTCATATACCACCAGGTCGGGCAGAATTCGTTGCCGTAGAACAGTTGCTCGATACCAAAGAAGTTGAGTCCCATTCTGAAAACGCCGAGCACTGTCTGCCTGACGGAGTCGCCTTCAAAGAAAATACGCGCGGTGTAGCCGTCGATAAGTTGGCACACAATATACGCAATAACGGCTATGAACCAAAAGCCGCTCATAGTTTTTATGTAGCGCGCGGTTGTCCATTTGACAATCTCCCGCCTGCTCCACTTGCACTCACGGTTAAGTCCTTTAAGCGACAGAAACAGACCGTATCCTGTAACAAACGCAAACAGACTGACGCACATTTTGAACGTGTAACTTACAATGCCTATCCAATGCTCGCCGATTGGCGCAAAACTTATGTCAAACGCCGCATAGCGCTCCGGGTCGGCAAAACAATGGTGAAACACCATCATCAAAATCGCAACACCCTTTAGCGCAGTTGAATTCTCTTTAGTAAACGCAGTTTTTTCTTTTAGCATAACTCTGCCTCATTTGTAAATATTATGTGTTAATTATACCACCCGACAGGCGCTTCGTCAACAAAACAAAAAGCACTTCCTATATGAAGTGCTTTATGTCTGTAAATCAATTATAATGCAGTCCTTGCAGCCTCTGTGAGTGCTGTGAATGCAGCAGGGTCTGAAATAGCAATTTCAGAGAGCATCTTTCTGTTAAGGTCGATGCCTGCTTTTTTGAGACCGTTCATAAATGTTGAGTAGTTCATACCGTTTGCCTTGCAAGCAGCAGAAATACGTGTAATCCACATTCTTCTAAAATCTCTTTTCTTCTGCTTTCTGCCGATATATGCATACTGGCCGCTCTTCATTACAGCCTGTTTTGCTGTGCGGAAAAGAGCGTGCTTTGAGCCGTAGTAACCCTTAGCAGCCTTTAATACTTTCTTTCTTCTTTTGCGCGTCATCATAGCGCCCTTAACTCTTGCCATAGTTATATACCTCCGTTAGTTGAAAACTGTTAATAAAATGCGTACCTCGGTTTATTTGTAAGGTACAAGCCTCTGCAGCTGCTTCTGATTTGTAACATCGGCAACAACTTGCTTGCGAAGATTTCTCTTGCGCTTTGTTGACTTTTTGGTAAGGATGTGAGATGTGTAAGCGTGTGCTCTCTTAACCTTGCCGCTTTTTGTTTTCTTAAAACGCTTTTTAGCGCCGCTGTGTGTTTTAATCTTTGGCATAATTTATTCCTCCATATAAATGAATTACTAAGTTATTTTGCAACTTTGGGCGACATAAACATAAGCACCTGTCTGCCCTCAAGTTTTGGCTTTTTATCAATAGTTGCTTCTTCCTCAAGTTCACCGGCAAAACGCTTCATATTAGCAACTGCGAGGTCGCTGTGCGCCATCTCCCTGCCACGCAGACGGATTGACACCTTGAGTTTGTCGCCCTTTGATAAGAACTTGCGAGCCTGATTGACTTTTGTGTTGAAATCGCCGATATCAATGTTTATGGAAAGTCTGATTTCCTTAGTTTCAACAGTCTTTTGCTTTTTGCGATTTTCCTTTTCACGCTTCTGCTGCTCGTATCTGTACTTGGAATAGTCCATTATTTTGACAACAGGCGGCTTTGCCTGCGGGGCAATCTTAACCAGGTCAATGCCCTTTGAATCGGCAATCTGCTGCGCTTCCTTAGCGCTCATAATGCCGAGTTGTTCGCCTGTTTCCGAAATAACGCGGAGTTCCTTGTCTCTGATTTCGCCGTTAAGCTGGGGAGCGTCCTTGCTGATAAAAAACACCTCTCTATTATAGTTTTGAGTTTTGAGTCGTTTATTTTGATTTCAAAACAAAAACAAGTACGAACGCAAAACGCCCGTACTTAACCAAAATCAATGTCAAGTATTACCCTCTTTACTCACGCTGGAGGGGAGAACGGACTGCGTTCTGCTTTGTTGTGCCGTTATATTAACATAAAAAAAGCGCTTTGTCAAGCACTTTTTAGTATCCAGAATCCAGACTCCAGAATCCAGCACTGGAAACTGGATACTGGAAACTGGATTCTATTTCCTTCTTTTCGGCGGCGGCAGGTAATCATCGCCTCTGCCGTAATACTGCTCGTTAATCTGGTCGTCGAGTTCGCGCTGACGGCGACGTTTTTCCGCAATGCGGCGCTTGTCCTTACGCAGACGGTTGATGAACACCGCAATATAAAGCACGCCAAAAACAACTGCCAGAGCAAACAGCGCAATAACGATTTTATTGCTGAAAAAACCTTTTATCGCCGTGACAAGACCGAGGAATGTTGACAGTTCAACAGTCGTTGCGGCAACGAGGTCAACATTTGCGATAACCTTGTCGGCGTAAATCACCTGCGCCTTGCAGATTTTTTCGCCCTGCGAAATTGGCGCTTTGAGTTCCTCGGGCGGGTCAACGGGTTTAATCATAACCGCAGACGGGTCAAGCGAAGCAGGCACAAGAGTTGTGACGTCTTTTTTTGCAACAAGTTGAACGGTGTCGGCGTCCTTGCCGTTTTTGACAGGAATCTCGTCAACAAGGTCGTTCATACGGATAACCGTTGAGTATTTGAGCGAGTCAAACGCCCAGTCAAACAGCGTTGCCGCGTCGATAAACGAACATTTTGTGTCAATGCCGTCAAACGTTTTAATTGGCGAATCAAGCACGATTGCAAGGTAGTTGTAGCCGTCCTTTGCCGCCTTGGTGATTACGCAGTAACCTGCTTCTTCTGTTGAGCCTGTTTTGATACCGCTTGCGTACTTGTAGTAGTAACTGACGTGACCCTCGTCAAGCATAAAGTTTGTGTGCATAAAGTTTTGACCGTCGTACTCATAAGTCGTGGTCGTGGATATCTTGACAAAAGTTTCGTTTTCCATTGCCGCAAGCGTCATTTTTGCAAGGTCAGACGCAGTTGTGTAATGGTTGTTGTCGTGCAGACCGTCGGCGTTCACGAAGTGAGTGTTAGTGCAACCAACAGACTTTGCCCACTTGTTCATCATCTCAACATACTTTTGAGTTGAGCCTGCAACGTACTCTGCCAGCACCTCGCACGAGTCGCACGCAGAGTATACAAGCGTGAGATAAAGCAGTTGCTCGATTGTGAGTTCCTCGCCCGCTTTGAGACCTGCAACCTGTGCGCCTGTGTTGGCGAGCATTTCCACAGCGTTTTTGCTGACCTTAGTTTTTGCCTTGAGATTTTTTACATTATTGAGCGCAACCATAGCAGTTGCAATTTTGGTGAGCGAGGCAGGATACTTTTTCTTCTTTTCATTTTTTGCCGCAATAACAGGATAGTTGCTGTCGTCAAGGTTGATGAGCATATACGAATCCGCATAAACCTTAGATGTTACATTATACATCGGCGCGTTGTCACCCCTGGCAAAGCCTGCTGTCGGTACCGACAAGGCAGAAACCGCCAATATGACTAACGCAATTAATACCGATAAATATTTTTTCATCCTTGACACCTGCCCAAATTAATACTATCATATATATTAACACAAACAAATTGAGAATACAAGAAAGTTTGGTATAAAATTATGGTATATATTACTGGCGATGTTCACGGCGATATAAGTTTTTTCAAAAACCCTAAACTTCGCAAACTGACAGAGGATGATACGCTGATTATCTGCGGCGATTTCGGCTTTTTGTGGGACGGCAGCAGCCGTGAGAAAAAAGCGCTCAGGGAACTGCAGAAAAAGAAGTATACAATCTGCTTTGTCGACGGAGCTCATGAAAACTTTGATATGCTCGGCGAATACAGACCGTACCGCTACAAGGGCGGCAACGCTCACAAAATCGGCGACAATATATTCCACCTCTGCCGCGGCGAGATATTCACCTTTGACAAAAAGACGTTTTTTGTAATGGGCGGCGGCGAAAGCGACGACGCTGATATGCGCACCCCGGGCGAAACCTGGTGGAAAGAGGAAATGCCAAGCAAGGAAGAAATGATGAACGGCGCAAGGAACTTAAAGGACGCCAAGTTCACTGTAAACTATGTGCTGACTTACGAAGCGCCCGCGATTGCAAAGGACTTTATCCGCCTGCACAACAATCAGAATATGCACATCACCTCGCTGAACACATATCTGCAGGAACTTATGAACAGCGTAGATTACAGCCATTGGTACTTCGGCTCGCTGCATATGGACATAAACATCAGCAAAAAAATGACAGCGGTGTTTAATGAGATAATAAAAATAAGGTAAAGTATGCACTAAAAAATGCTTCCCAAGGAGTGTCCTTAATAAAGAAGGTTGACTGATTTTTCAGTCAACCTTCTATTTATAAATCTGCTAATTCTTTTTCAACTTTTTTGTAGAAATAATCGTCCTCTTTTTCAAAATCAAGTTCATTATCCATAATAATGTCTTCTGTTATTTCAGAGTTGACAGGTACTTTTCCGTTAGGGAATTTTTTAGCAACTCTCTTGAGCACTTTTACAGTGTGCACTTTTTTACACTTCTCAGCCGCTCTGAGTGTTTCGTAAAAGTACTTACTATGATAAGACAAATACGCATCAAATCCACCGGAACAAACTTCCTCAAGCAATTCTTCCAAAAGTTTTTCGGATGTCGGTATTTCTTCGACAGCCTCATTATCCAGTGAAACGGGCGGATTTACACACCCCTGCACTAAATGTTTATACTTTTCCCAAACGGGTTTAAGGTTTCGGAATTCCAATGCTTCCTCATAATTGTCAACAGTTTCCTTATCCACAATATACA
>ONXZ01000159.1 GCA_900321905.1 uncultured Eubacteriales bacterium | reverse complement strand
ATTGAAAATGCAGAAATGCTTGACAGCAAAATTTCGGAATTCGCAAGCGGCTGGCGTCTTGCCAGAATACCTAAGATTAACATTGCTATTTTGAGGGTTGCAATTTATGAGATTCTGCTTGTTGACGGTGTTCCTGCGTCTGTAGCCGTTAACGAGGCGGTTGAACTTGCCAAAAAGTATTCAGGTACGGACGATGCGGCGTTTATCAACGGTATTCTCGGCTCCCTTGTCAGGAGTCTTGACTGATGTTTGTCGGCTTTGATACAAGTAACTACACGACTTCTGCAGCAGTTCTTGACGGCAATAATGTCACGCACCGTAAAACGATGCTTTCCGTCAGGGAGGGTGAGCGCGGACTGCGCCAGAGCGACGCTGTGTTCCAGCATACGGTTAATATGCCTGAATTGTTGAAAAATATGACTTTTAATTCTTTGCAGGCAGTCGGCGTGAGCGACAGGCCGCGAAATGTAGAGGGCAGTTATATGCCGTGCTTTCTTGTCGGTGTCAACACAGCAACCGCAGTTGCAAGGTCTTGCGGCGTGCCGCTTTATCGCACCTCGCACCAGGTTGGTCACATTCTTGCCGCGCTTTATTCGGCAGATAAACTCGACTGGACAAGCAGTAGGTTCATTGCGTTTCACCTGAGCGGCGGCACTACGGAAGCGCTGCTTGTTACACCTGATAAAGACGAAATTGTCAAGGCAGAGATTATTGCCGAAAGCCTTGATTTAAAGGCGGGACAAGCCATTGACCGCGCCGGAGTTATGATGGGTTACAAGTTTCCTTGCGGCAAAATGCTCGATGAACTTTCAAAACAAAGTGACACCGAGTACAAAATTACCCCTTCAATGAAAGGACTTAACTGCTCACTCAGCGGTGTAGAGAACAAGGCTAAGGCTATGCTTGAAAAGGGCGCAAGCCACGCCGATATATCAAAATTTGTACTCACATATATAACTAACACTATTGATAAAATGCTCTGCGGGATAAGTGAAGAATTCGGCAATCTTCCTGTTATCTTCTCAGGTGGTGTGTCGTCAAACTCGCTGCTCCGTGAGCGTATGATTAATAAATACTGTGCAAGTTTTGCAGAGCCGTCGTTCTCGCTTGATAACGCTGCAGGTACTGCAATATTTGCAAAAATGAAAACAGATTAACTATGAGCGTGTACACAGTTTCACAAGTGAATATGTATATCAAGTCGTTGCTTGACGAGATTCCGCATATCAAAAATATGTACATCAAGGGCGAAATCTCAAACTTCAAACACTACAACCGCGGACATATGTACTTTACGCTAAAAGACAGCAAAAGCCAACTCAAGTGCGTTATGTTTTCGGGCGATAACTACCGTCTGCGCTTTGAGCCTGAAAACGGTATGAAAGTTGTCTGCTTCGGTCAGGTAGGCGTGTATGAGCGCGACGGTGTGTATCAACTCTATGTGCGTGATATGCAGGTTGACGGCGTTGGCGATTTAACTGTAGCCTTTGAGCAACTCAAGGCAAAACTTGAAGCCGAGGGACTTTTTGACGAGTCACACCGTAAACCTATACCAAAGTATCCGCGTAAAGTCGGAGTTGTAACCTCAAATATGGGCGCAGCGGTAGAGGATATAAAAAACGTCATTTCGCGCAGATTTCCGCTTTGCGAGATTGTTATATGCCCGACCATAGTTCAGGGTGACCTTGCAGCCCCGGACATTGTAAAGTCAATCAAAATGCTCGATTCAATGGAAGGCATTGACACAATCATTGTCGGCAGGGGCGGCGGCTCGATTGAGGACTTGTGGGCATTTAATACGGAAGAAGTTGCACGCGCAGTTTACGCTTGCAAAACACCTGTTATATCAGCAGTCGGTCACGAAACGGATACAACTATCTGCGATTTCGTCGCAGACCTGCGGGCGCCTACGCCGAGCGCGGCGGCAGAACTCGCTGTGCCTGATATCGCTTCTGAAAAACAGCGTATCGCAAATCTGTCGAATGCGCTTTACGATGTAATGTCAGTTGACATTGAGCGCAGGCAGACAAAACTCGATTTAATCAAAAACAACTCACCGCTTGCAAGCGTTGACGCATATTTTACCGCTTTGAATGATAATGTGGAAAGCATCAATGCAAGGCTTTTACAGTCGTACAAGTCGATTGTGACTTCTGCCGATAACAAACTTGTCGGGACAGTAAGGGCGCTAAATGCTCTCAGTCCGCTGGCAGTACTGTCGCGCGGGTACTCAATCACAAAGCACGATGATACAGTTGTAACATCAAAAAATGATGTTACATCAGGTGATATAATCAGTATTACACTGTCAGACGGCAGCATTACTGCTAAAGTTCTGGAGGAATAATTATGGATAATATGACTTACGAAAAGGCGATTGAACGCCTTGACGAAATAGTTTCGATACTCGAAAAGAATGAAGTTTCGCTCGACGAGTCGCTTGCGCTTTTTGAGGAGGGTACAAAACTTACCTCATTCTGCACAAAGAAACTCAGCGAAGCAAAGGCAAAAATAACTGAAATCGCAAAGGATTAGTACAATGTACACACCACAGATGATTGAAAAAATGAATGAATATATCCGCGTTGTAAACGACGCTGTGATTGAGATGCTTCCGTCTGCCGGCGAGGGGCAGAACGATGTTGTCAGAGCAATGCGCTATTCACTCGCAAACGGCGGCAAACGTCTGCGCCCGATTTTTACGCTTGAATTTTGTAAGATGTGCGGTGGCGATGTCGAAAAAGCACTTCCGCTTGCTTGCGCGGTTGAGTATATTCACACATATTCGCTTATTCATGACGATTTGCCGTGTATGGACGATGACGATATGCGTCGCGGTAATCCGTCATGCCACAAAATGTATGGCGAAGCAACTGCACTCCTTGCAGGTGACGCGCTGCTTACACACGCGTTTGACCTGGTTACAAGCGCTGATATTGACGGGGAGGCGGCTGCACAGGCTGTCAGCCTTCTTGCACAAAACGCCGGTGTTGGCGGTATGATTGGCGGTCAGGTGCTCGACCTTAAGTATGAAACAGGCACGCCCTCACTCACAGACGTGCTTACTGCTTACAAACTCAAAACAGGCGCACTGATTGCAGCGGCGTGCATTATGGGTTGCATTGCGGCAGGTGCAAGCAGCGAGCAGATAGAAGCGGCTTCAAAATACGCATACTATCTTGGTATCGCTTTTCAGATTAAAGACGATTTGCTCGACATCTACGGCGACGAAGCAAAACTCGGCAAGCCAATCGGCTCAGACGAGAATAACGACAAATCAACTTACGTTACTCTTACAAGCGCCAAAAAGGCGGAGGAAGATGTGGCAAACCTCACCGCTTCCGCAATAGGCGAACTTGCAAAGTTTAACGATAACGAATTTTTAACAGAACTTTCACGCTATCTCATTAACCGTGAAAAATAATTAGCACTATGTCATATTTAGATTGGGTTAACAGCCCTAAGGATATTAAAAAACTGAATACCGAAGAACTTGGTGAACTCTGCGGCGATATCCGCAAACTGATGGTTCAGGTTGTCAGCGAAAACGGCGGACATCTTGCGTCAAACCTCGGTGCGGTGGAACTCACTGTTGCGCTGCACAAGGTTTTCAATTCACCGCATGACCAAATTGTGTTTGATGTCGGTCATCAGTGCTACACGCACAAAATCCTTACCGGCCGCAAGGACGACTTTGCTTCTCTGCGTACAGAGGGCGGTATCAGCGGTTTTACACGCCGTGATGAGAGCGAGCACGATATTTTTTCGAGCGGTCACTCGTCAACGTCAATTTCATCTGCAATCGGTCTTGCAAAGGCAAAGTCTATTAAGGGCGAAAAGGGTAAGGTTATCGCTGTAATCGGCGACGGCGCGCTCACAGGCGGTCTTGCTTATGAGGCGCTTAATAATAACGAATGTTCAAACCTCATTGTTATTCTTAACGATAACAATATGTCTATCAGCCAGAATGTTGGCTCTATGGCGAAGAATCTGACTAACATCCGCACTTCGCCAAAGTATTTCACGTTTAAGTCAAAGATAACCCGTTTTATAGCGAGGATACCTAA
>ONXZ01000016.1 GCA_900321905.1 uncultured Eubacteriales bacterium | reverse complement strand
CCTTTGCTTTCCCATTTTATTTCCTCCTTTTTCTTTATTATACAACAAAAAATGAAAGCGAACACTTTTCGTGTCCACTTTCATTTTACACTTGCATTTAACACAGCCGACTTCTTTGTTTATCTTTTTTATTCAGTAAAAGGTCATCTATCCCCAGTACCACGGAATGTTGTTTTTTCTAAGTATGCTCTTAAACGTTACCATGCTATCAGCCATGCCGCCGTAATAGCTCTCTCCTTTGTAGTCAATAGCAAGATTATTGCAATCATCTCCCGACGGATAAATAATATATGTTTCGTTGTCTTTAACAATTATGATTTCCACCGTATCAAAAAAACACGCAGGGGTTTCAACATTACCGTTTACAGCATTCTTAACGGAGCAAAAGTTTTCAATAAACGTCTTGTCTGCGCCTTTTATTTCCGTCAGGTGATTTCCCTCTATGTCACCGATGCTTATACTGTCAGAATTTTTAAAATCAAATGTTTGCGTATGAGCTTTACTGCCAAATGACATAAGAACGCCAATTAGTACAACAACAGATAATATGCATAAAGAAGTCACTGCTTTTATTTTGTTTGTCATTCAAAACACCTCACGGTTTTATTGCCTCTTTTCAATTATAATTAATCATTCTCAATATGTCAACCTGTGTCACACATTGCAGCGAGCATAGGATTTGTAAAGACAAATCCGAAAAAGAAAAAACTGACCGAAAAAGAACTGTCTATAATAAATGAAATATTGCAGGCAATATGAAATACCTGCGGTATGAAATATCTCGCTTTGCTCGATATGAAATTAAATTAATCCTACATACGCCGCAGGCGTATTTCATTGTGAAGCAATTTCATATTCTGCAAGAATATTTCATTAATCCGAAAGGATTAATTTAATTGGGAGAACCTTCTTTACGAAGGCTCTCCCAAGGGAGTCGTTTTTTATTATTCTGCCGGTGCGTAGTAGTCAACAAGTCTTGCGAGTTTGTTGTACTTATCAATTGAGTTTTCAGCAGCGATTGAGAAGAGTTCCTCTGCCTTGCCCGGGAATGAGCGCTTGAGTGCAGAGTATCTTGTTTCGCCCTCGATGAACTCAATGTAGTCAGCAGACGGAGCCTTGCTGTCGAGTGAGAACGGGTTTTTGCCCTCGGCAATAAGTGCAGGGTTGTATCTGAACAGATTCCAGTAACCTGCAGCAACTGCCTTCTTCTGTTCTGTCTGGTTGAACGGCATCTTGATACCGTGGTTGATACAAGGAGCGTAGCAGATAACGATTGAAGGACCGTTATAAGCAGCAGCCTCCTGGAATGCCTTTAAGCACTGGTTATAGTCAGCGCCCATAGCAACCTGAGCAACGTAAACGTAGCCGTAAGACATAGCAATCTGAGCAAGGTCTTTCTTTTTAACAACCTTACCTGAAGCGGCAAACTTAGCAACGGCACCTGTTGGTGTAGCCTTTGAAGCCTGTCCGCCTGTGTTAGAGTAAACCTCGGTATCGAATACTACGATGTTAACATCTTCGTTTGAAGCGATAACGTGGTCGAGTCCGCCGAAGCCGATATCGTAAGCCCAGCCGTCACCACCGAAGATGAACTGATATTTCTTTGAAGCATAGTCAGCGTCTTTGAGGAAGTCCTCTGCCGCTGCAGCAGCGTCGCCTGAAAGGTTAGCAGCCTTGAGAGCAGCAATGAGAGCGTTAGCGTCTGCTTCATTCTTAGAAGCGTCCTCGTAAGTTGCGAGCCAAGCGTCAGCCTCTTTTACGCCGTTTTCAGAGAGTGTCTGTGCGTCAGCAGCAAGTCTTTCACGAATCTGCTTCTGAGCAAGCCACATACCGTAGCCGAACTCTGCGTTATCCTCAAACAGTGAGTTTGACCAAGCAGGACCGTGTCCGTTCTTGTCAACTGTGTAAGGAGTTGAAGGTGCTGAGCCGCCCCAGATTGATGAACAACCTGTTGCGTTTGCAACATACATCTTGTCACCGTAAAGTTGTGTGATGAGTTTAGCATATGGTGTTTCACCGCAGCCGGCGCAAGCGCCTGAGAACTCAAGATAAGGTTTCTTATACTGAACGCCGATAATTGTTGGCTTGTCAACTTCAGGCTTGATGTCGATGTCAACAAGTGCGTCGTAAGCCTTCTGAGCGTCAAGTTGAGAAGCGATTGGCTTCATAGTGAGTGACTTTGTAGGACAAACGTTTGCGCAAGAGCCGCAGCCTGTGCAGTCGAGAGTAGATACGATAAGCGCATACTTGAGACCGCTGTCCTTCGGAACTTTGAGGTCAACCATCTTAGCCTCTGCAGGTGCGTTTGCTGCCTCGTCAGCGTTAAGAGCAACAGGACGGATAACTGCGTGCGGGCAAACCATTGAGCAACGGTTACACTGTGCGCACTTTGTTGGATCCCACTCAGGAACGTTGATAGCAACGCCACGCTTTTCAAATGCAGCAGAACCCTGTGGGTATACGCCGTCCGCTTTGTCAAGGAATGCAGATACAGGGAGGTCGTCACCGTGAAGTCTGCCAACCGGGTCAAGGATTTCCTTAACAAACTTCTTCATTTCAGGTCTTTCGGTTGGAACATCAAGTTCACGAGGCTCGTCAGTAGCGTCCTTCCAGGAAGCAGGAACGTCAATCTTAACAACTTCCTGTGAGCCACGGTCAATACCGTTGCAGTTAGCGTTAACGATAGCATCGCCCTTCTTTGAGAACTTAGCAACAACCTTTTCCTTCATATACTTAATTGCTTCGTCAACAGGGAGAATACCGCTGATGGTGAAGAATGCTGACTGAAGAATTGTTGAAGCACGGCCCGGAAGACCAACTTCCTCAGCAATCTTGATACCGTTGATTGTGTAGAGGTTAATATCGTTTTCTGCGATGTAACGCTTCATAGAAGCAGGAAGGTTAGCGTCAAGTTCCTCCGGTGACCAAATGCAGTTGAGGAGGAATGTGCCGCCCGGAACCAAATCCTGAACCATATCGTACTTTGTAACGTATGAAGGGTTATGGCAGGCAACGAAGTTAGCCTTGTTGATAAGATAAGTTGAAGTAATCGGAGATGAACCGAAACGAAGGTGAGATACTGTGATACCGCCTGACTTCTTTGAATCGTAGAAGAAGTAGCCCTGAGCAAACATATCGGTGTGGTCGCCGATAATCTTGATAGAGTCTTTGTTTGCACCAACAGTACCGTCTGAACCAAGACCCCAGAACTTACATGAAGTTGTGCCTGCAGGTGTGGTGTCAGGAGTTTCGGTAATCGGGAGTGAAAGATTTGTAACGTCATCTTCGATTGAAAGAACAAACTCTTTCTTTGGCTCAGGTGCGTTCATGTTAGCGAACACCGCGATAACGTGAGCAGGAAGAGTGTCCTTTGAACCAAGACCGTAACGACCGCCGTATACAGGCACAGCGTCAAACTTTGTACCCTTGAGCGCGGTAACAACGTCAAGATAAAGCGGCTCGCCAAGTGAACCCGGCTCTTTAGTTCTGTCGATAACAGAAATGCTCTTAACAGTTTCAGGGATAGCGTTAACAAGATGCTCAACTGAGAACGGTCTGTAAAGGTGAACGCAAACCATACCAACCTTTTCGCCGCGAGCGTTGAGGAAGTCAACAGTTTCCTTAATAGTATCGCAAACAGAACCCATAGCGATAATTACACGCTCTGCGTCCTCTGCGCCGTAGTAGTTAAAGAGTTGATAGTTAGTGCCAATCTTCTCGTTAACTTTGTCAAAATACATCTGTGTTGTAGCAACAGCATCGTTGTAATACTTGTTACAAGCCTCTCTGTGCTGGAAGAAAATGTCGCTGTTCTCAGCAGAACCGCGAAGTACAGGACGCTCCGGGTTGAGCGCTCTCTTACGGAAGTCTGCAACGTCCTGCATATCAATGAGGTCGCGCAAATCTTCGTAATCCCATGTTTCAATCTTCTGAACTTCGTGAGAAGTACGGAAGCCGTCGAAGAAGTGAAGGAACGGTACACGGCTCTTAAGTGTTGAAAGGTGAGCCACAGCGCCGAGGTCCATAACCTCCTGAACGTTTGCAGAGCAAAGCATTGCGTAACCTGTCTGACGGCAAGCCATAACGTCTGAATGGTCGCCAAAGATGTTCAGCGCGTGAGTAGATACGCAACGAGCCGAAACGTGGATAACGCTTGGGATAAGTTCGCCGGCAATCTTGTACATATTAGGAATCATAAGTAAAAGACCCTGCGAAGCAGTGTATGTTGTTGTGAGTGCGCCTGCTGAAAGTGAGCCGTGTACAGCACCTGCTGCACCTGCTTCAGATTCAAGTTCGGCAACCTTAACGGTCTGACCGAAAAGGTTTTTCACGCCCTTTGCAGCCATGGCGTCAGTTTCTTCAGCCATTGGTGATGAAGGGGTGATTGGGTAGATAGCAGCTACTTCGGTAAACGCATAACTAACGTGAGCCGCAGCACTGTTACCGTCCATGGTTTTTTTAGTTCTTGCCATTGGATATTCCTCCCGAATCATAATTTTATATTTTAGCAGTGTATATTATAACACTATATAAATGCAAATTCAACCATTATTTTTTGTACAATTAAACACGCGCGTATGCAGACACAATGTTCAATTGGGGACAGTCCCCAATTGAACATTGCCGGCTTAAGATATATAGAAAGAAATAAATAGACAAAGACAGGGTAGCAGATACAGATTAATCTGCTACTCTGTCCGATTTGCTAATGCTTAAAATCAGTTGACCGATGAGGTCGGATTTTATTTAACATTGACCAGTTTTCTGTTAACCTCTTTGAGGAACTGACCTTTTTTATATTTTTTCTTAACGGCTTTGACGTTAGCCTTGACCTTGCCGCAAGCAATGTTTGCAACGAGTTTAGTAGCGTCTGAACCGTAGTAAAAACGCATATGCTGAATACCGTTTAAGAACCATGTATTATCAGGCAGCGCACAAGTTTTTGCATTAATCACCTTGTCGCCCGACACATACTTGCCTTTAGCCTTGAGTTTTTTGCCGTACTTGGCAACTGTTGCGCCGGCGGAAGCATACTTGGTATCAATAAGCGCGTCAGTCTGGTTGTTTACCTTTGACGTAATCGGAATACCCATAGTGCCGTAACTTGCAAAAATCGCAACCTGAACGCCTGACTTTTTAATTTTTTTGATGTTCTTGTTAAATCTGCCCTGCACGCCGTGGTACTTCTTAATTTTTTTGTAAACGCCCGACTTTTTGTCAAGGAATCCCATCTTGCTCAACTTGTTTGTAGCAGCGTTAAAACTGTCGTATGGTATACACTCCCAAAGCGACGGAATATTGCCAATCCACGGTTTAAGCACCTGCATATAAATCTGTTTAACGGTAGTTTTGTTGTTTACAAACTTGCTCAGATTGTTTGCAAGATAGCCCACTCTGACATCGCCGACAACGCCGATTGCTCTGAACAGGCTCTGAAGTTCGCCGCCGTTGAACGCAGTTTCCATACACTTGAGGTAAGCGATAACGCTCTTTTTGCTGATTTTGAGGTCAAGCGCATATGCTCTTGCAACGTCAACACCGCCGATTGCAGGGTTAACAAACACAGCGGTTTTGAGGTCTTTCTGCTTTGCGTAAGCATCAATGTAAGCCGAAAGAACTGCGCCGCCGAGCGAACATCCGATAACAGAAACTTTCTTTGCGCCTGTCTGCTTTTTGATGAGTTTAATGTACTGATTAAGTTGCTTTGCAGTCAGGCAAACGTCCTGACGCCAGTCGTAATTGAAACAGTAAACATTCTTTGCGCCGTAAGTTTTGCACAGTTGACGTGCGATTGCGCTCTCAGCAACGTCGGCGTTCTGCCAATAACTCTTATGTTTAGACAGCGGCGTTGTCCAGTAGTTGATAACGCCCTGGCCTTTTTTAACATTACCGTTCTTTGTGCAGTTGATAACGTTATCTTTTGTAACGACCTTTGCAAGACCGTTAATGAGTTTTTTCCTGTTAGGCTTGCGCTGTGAGTCGAGCATTTTAACAACCTCGTTAACAACAGCCTTGTTTTGGAAAATAGTAGAGGCGATATTGCCAAGACCGAGATTTTGAATCTCCGCCTGACTGTCTGTGCCGACATTCTCATACACAGGGTTTGCACCCAGACCATGTACAAGAATCACAGGCGTTTTTGCAGTTTTTGCAAACGCTGTTGTGGCAATCGACATCACCATAACCAGTGCAAGCAAAAAGCAGGATAATTTTTTGAGTGTAGTTTTCATAATAAGGGTCCTTTGCAGTTATGAATGATGAATGATGAATGATGAATTTTGGATACTCGGCTTCGCCTCGGACAATAATTGCGGAGCGATGTGGTCATCGCTCCCTACAATGTACGCAAACCGTAGGGGTCGGCGCCCTCGACGACCCGTAATATAATCGGAGCGAAGCGACAAACCTGAAGCCTGAAGCCAAAGCAGCGGACGAGCGTTGCTCGTCCTGCGCGCAATCAGATGGCTTTCAGCAATTTCGGCAGCTTGGCAAGCGTTGCGCCAAGACGCCAGAAGATTGCGTTAAAGCCGACAAATGTTGACTCGTCGTCGTTAAGAATCTTGAGCAGTCCTTTTGCCTGTGCAGGTGAGAACGCACCCATTGACATTGCAATGAAGTTACGAATCGGAATCTGCGTTGCCATAGCGGCGAGCATTTTGCCGTCGCCGTTTTCAGCAGAACCTGCTTTGCTCATAATCTTTTCGATAAGATTGCAAATCTTACCGCCCCACTTTGTGTGACGTGCGTCGTTAAGACAGCAGTAAATATCAATCTTCTTGTCAGGGTCGATGTCAGGTGACGGAAGTTCGCCGTAAACTGCGGCAAAGTCATCGCGTGTGATACCTGCAACATTGTTATAATAGTTAGGAGCAGTTTCTCTGTAATCAGGAACTTCGCCCTCAACAGTGCCTTCAACGTATACCTGAGCAGCAACGCGAATGTCCGCAGATGAAGCGCCGACACCGATTACGAAATCGCCCGACTCAACAAACCAATCGTTTGTGTTAACGTTCCAGAAAGCGAATGCTCTCTTGTCAAGCGTGAAAGTAATTTCCTTCTCCTCGCCTGCTTTGAGGAATACTTTTTCAAAAGCACGCAGTTCTTTCTTAGGACGGAAGATTGTGCTTTCCTTATCAGCAACGTAAAGTTGTGCAACCTCTGCACCGTCAACGTCACCTGTGTTTTTGAGTTTGAATGTAATATCGACAGTGTCGGTGTCCTTAATGCGTGTAGCGGAAGCCTTGATATCGCTGTATTCAAACGTGGTATACGAAAGACCGTAGCCGAACGGGAATACAACGTCCTTGTCGGCAGCGTCATAATATCTGTAACCTATGAATACGCTCTCCCTGTGTTCTGATGTTACAGGACCGCCCGGATAATTGCCGTATGTCGGGTTATCCGCAAAAGAAACAGGATAAGTTTCAGTTGTCTTACCTGACGGGTTAACCTCACCGGTAAGAATACGGGCAACAGCGATACCGCTTGCCTGTCCGCCAAGACCTGAGTTAAGCAGACCCTTAACCTTGTCGAGCCACGGCATAAGCACTACAGAGCCGCCTGCAAGGACAACAACTGTGTTTGCGTTAGCCTCTGAAATCTTTTCAATAAGAGCATTGTGCGACTGCGGCATATCAATAGAAAGTCTGTCGTAACCCTCGCCTTCAAATTCCTCTGTAAGACCTGCAAATACGATAGCAACGTCAGCGTCTTTAGCGACAGCCTCAGCCTCTGCAAAGAGTTCTGCATTAACTTCGTCCTTGCTCTTTTCGTATCCGCGAGCGTATGTAACGTCAACGCCGAGCGCCTTGAGATTGTCAAGTGCGTTGTCGAGTTTTGTAGGATTGATTACAGATGAGCCAGCGCCCTGGAAGCGTGGCGACTCAGCCATCTCGCCGATAACAGCAACCTTTGCACCTGCTTTAAGCGGCAGGATGTTGTCATCATTTTTGAGCAGTTGCATTGAGCCTTCCGCGATTCTTGCGGCAATTTCGTGGTGCTCGTTAATGTCAAAATTATGCTCTTTTTCAAGCGCAGGTTTTGACTTGATAATAAGGTCAACAACAGTGTCAACGCGCTCGTCAAGCACTTTTTCATCAAGTTCACCGCTTTGAACAGCGGCAACAATCTTCTTTGTATTAAGAGGACCTGAGGTCGGCATTTCAAGGTCTGTGCCGTTCTCAAGACCCGGAATACGGTCAACAGATGAACCCCAGTCGGTTACAAACAGACCCTTGAAACCCCACTCACCGCGTGCGATTTCCTGCTGTGTGTGACCGTTTTGTGAAGCGTAGACGCCGTTAATCTTGTTATACGAATTCATAACGGTCCAAGGCTGCGCTTCCTTAATAGCAATCTCAAATGCCGGAAGATAAGTTTCACGCAGAGTACGTTCATCAATAATCTCGTCAATAACCATACGGAACGCCTCCTGCGAGTTAGCGCAGAAGTGCTTGAGCGATGTGCCGACGCCCATTGACTGCACGCCTTTGATTACCGCTGCAGAGCATTTACCTGCAAGGTACGGGTCCTCGCTGAAATACTCAAAGTTACGTCCGCAAACAGGCGAACGCTTGATGTTTGTACCCGGACCGAGGATAACTGATACCTTTTCGTTAAGGCACTCTTTACCCATGCACTCGCCCGCCTTATAAAGAAGGTCAGGGTCCCACGAGCAACTTGATGTAGCCGCAGGCGGGAAGCAGGTCGCAGGCACAGAGTTGCCGAGACCGATACCGTTAGACGACTTCTTGTCCGGGTTCTGCTTACGCAGACCGTGAGGGCCGTCGGTTACCATAATTTTAGGGAGCCCGAGTTCAGGCGCTTCCTCAAGGTGCCAGTAGTCAAAACCTGACACGAAAGCAGCCTTTTGCTCAAGGCTCATTTTCTCCACAATTTCGGAATGTTTCATAAATTTACTCCTTTCAATCCTGAATTACAAAATAAATCAAGTAATAGTATACAATATTTTTTTCAATTTGTCACTATTTTTGGTAAAAAAATATAGATATCACTTGTATTTTATGATAAGATTAAACCGCATTGATTAATTTGCGGCAAGGTGAAATGTATGAGAAAAGAGCTGTTACACTACAATATCGGCTCGTCCTACGGCGGCAACCAGGAATGGTTTACAAGTTTTATGATGCGCCTCGGCGGCTGTGCCGCAGAAACGGCGTGCGAGTGCTGTATTTATCTTGATAAATATAAAGGCACGAACCTTTGCCCGTTTGATATAAATAATATCACCAAAGCGCAGTATGCACGCTTTGGCGATTTGATGAAACCTTACCTGCACCCCCGTATGTCAGGCATTGACAGGCTATCAATTTATATTGACGGTTTTGGCAGATACCTCAAAGACCGTGGCAGCGATATAACCCTCACAGGCGTTGAAGGCAGCGAAGATGTACGCACCGCAAAGCGCATAATCACAGAGCAAATTGACCGTGGACTGCCAGTACCGTACCTCTGCCTGTACCACTCAAATCCACGTTTTAAGGAGTATGAGTGGCACTGGTTTTTGATAAACGGATACGAGAGTTTTGAGGATACCCTGATGGTGAAAGCCGTGACCTACAGCGAGTGGGAGTGGCTTGATTTTGACGAACTCTGGAACACCGGCAGAGCGAGAAAAGGCGGACTTATTATAATCAGGATGGATTGAAGATACTTGCTGCGCGAGCAAGATTCAAAAAATATCTTTTTGCGTAACACTGCGTTAAAAATACTCGGAATAAATGAATTACTTCTCTGCTTTTTGCCTTGCCTTACACAAAAATCTTAACTTTTGAGGTACAAGGCAATTTTGAGATAAGAACATTTCGTTAGAACATTGAACAAAAGGGATTAAGGCACCAGCCTTAATCCCTTTTTTGGAGCAGTTATATCGGAGAATAACATCTCAAAAACTGTTATATCCCTTAGTTGCCCACTCGTTTGAGACAACTTTTGTCAGTTTACTTAACTTTTACTTTCTTTACATTCGACCATTTACCGTAGTATCTTACGCCGCCAACGGTTTTAAACGAGCGAATACGTACATAGTAGGTTTTACCTTTTTTCAGTTTGTTTGTATTTACAGTTTTAAGTTTTGTATCAACAATAATTTTCGACTTATTACCTTTTGCAAACTTGCTGTTCTGAGAATACATTAATTGATAACCGCTTATATCGCTCTGCTTTGACCAGGTCGTTTTAAAACCGCGTTTAAGAGCCTTAACAGCAGTAATCTTACATGCTTTAGGATAAATTTTGAAAGTCTTTGAAACCGAATTATAAAACCTTCCTGTACCTGTAATTGTTACTGTTGCAACACCTGTGTAGACATTATCTTTGTATGTCAATGTATAATCAGTTTTGTTTTTAAGAGTCTTTCCGTTGTACTTAACAGTTGGTATCGGTGTTTTAGCTTTGCCGGAATAAGTCTGATTCGGGATTGTTGCGACGCTGAATTTTTCAGCAGTGTCAAGAACTTTAAACGTGGTTCTTGCCGTTGCGCTGTAATTGCCGATACCGGTTACAACAAATGTGGCTGTGCCGGCTTGATTGTTGTTCAGATAGCTTACGGTGTAATCCTTATCCTTGGTAAGTTTTATACCGTCGCATGTTACAGACGGCGTAGGTGTTACCTGACGTTCTTTAAGTGAAAGCTTTTTGTCGTCAATATTGCCGAATGTTACGTTGACATTGCTTAAAACCTTAGGCACAATTTCAAACGTGATAACTCTTACTGAGCCGTTATATTCCTCTTTACCGGTAAAGGTAATGGAAGCTGTACCTGCAGCCTTGTTGTTAGCGTATTTGACTGTATACTTTGCTGCGTCAATCTTTGAACCGCCGTAGTAAAGCTGAAGGTCGGCAAATTTAATCTCCTTGCCGGTGTATTCGCAAGTAGCCGGAACGCCGGTGATTTCCGCATTATCAAGATTGTTCCTTACCTGAACTGTGAGTGTTAACGACTTGCTGCCGCTCTTTGACGAGAACACTACCTTTGCAGCGTCGAAGGTGTAGCTAAGACCTGTGATAGTAAAGGTTACGCCCTCGCCGTCGTCGGAAGGTCTTTGCTTAACGTCAATATTTTCACCGCCGGCTGTAACCTTGCAGATTGGCGGGTCAATCGACTTGTCGTTATTTACCGTGCTTGTTTTAACGGTAATTTCCCTTGAAACGCCTTCAGGAAGATAAATTGTACCCGATACGTTTGCGCCCGTGTTTGCATCCTTAACCGTGATGGTTGAAGCGCACGGAAGCATATCAATAAAGATGTAATCAATCGGGTCGGTTGCCTTTGGCGCCGTTACATTTTCAGTGGCAAGGCAGGATACTGTGTATTTACCCTGATGTTTAGGCGTAATTGAATATGATGTGTCGGAAATTCTGGTAATGGTTGCAAGTCCTGCGGTTGCGGCTTCGCTCATAGTCATTGGCTCGCCGTTATCAAAACTGATTTTCCACATAAACTCATCGTTTGTTTCGTCGCCGTCTTTGCCTGCAGCGTTTGCAGTGACGATAATCGGCTTACGGTTCTTTTCAGTTGCATGGAAATAATCAGAATACAGCAGATGATTGCCGCTTGCGCTTGATTCAAATGTTTCACTGTCGCAGGTTGCGCCGAGAGTTAGCGTATTTGCTCTTTTTGCAGGCACAACGTTAATCGGCGTATTTATGCTGACACCGGATTCGGTAGTTGCATAAACAAGTACAGGTGTTTTCTGGCTAACCTCTTTTGCAGTAATCAAACCTGTTTTTGCATCAACTGTTAAAACGTCAGGATTAGATGTTGACCAGTAAATCGGCTCATCAACAACCGTGGGATTTGTAGTTGCGGTAAGCTGCTGAACGTGACCTGACGGAATGTTAACAGTACCGTCTGATTTTGTGATACCGGTAATCTGTTTAATGCCGATTTTTACCGTAACGTCAACAGAGGTAATGGCAGCAGCGTTGTCTCTGCTCCTCGCCCAGATTGTGGTTTCGCCCTTGCCAACTGCTGTTATAAGACCTGTTGACGCGTCAACTTTTGCAACCTTAGCATCAACAGACGAATATGTTATTGCGTCTGTATGGTAAACAGGGTCTACCGTCATGCTGTTTGTCAGATTGTATGTGCTGCCGCTCGCGGAAGTGTTTGTGTATAGCACAAGGTTTTCAAGCACTTCATCAGTCTTGTTCTGGTCAGCGTCAAGCTTGTATAATTTCATGCTCTGAATTGGGAATGAATTGCTGATATATATCTTAGTGACAATCATGCCCAGAGTTCTTACAAGCTTGCCATTATCCTTTGAAAGGTTGCGGGTAGTCAGATAGTATGTACCCGGCACGTCAATAGAAAGCTCACAGTTTTTGCCGTTCACCGTATAATACTTGCTGAGTGCCTTATTGCTGAGTGCTTCGTCAGTATAAAGAACATACTCGACATCATCATTGCTTGACGAAGATAATGATGATGAAATTGTAAACACCTTACCGGCAACAGCGCCGACAGACGCGTCAACTCGTGTCTCGTCTTTTACAGTTGCATAAGTCATTGCAGATGCACCTGAAGGTGTATAGCTTAACGTGTTCTTTGTTGCCTCAACACAAATCTGAATATTGACTGTGCGTATTGTTTTACCGCTCTTTGTAACAAATCTGAGAACGCCCTTCTTTGCGGTAGCCGAGGAATTAACCTTCAACTCATACGAGCCTGAACCACCGGAAAGCGTGCAATCTGATGTTGACAAGTTTTCAACAAGAATATCAATTTCGTCATCAGACACAGCGGGAGAAACATTGTTATACAAAAAATTGACAGAAGCGTTTTTGTCAATATAAAGCGTATTGTTATTGCTGTCGTAATACGCATTACTGTTGTTGGTAAATTCAACATCAAACGACTCAATAGCCTGCTTCGAAGTCATACTGAGCGACTTTGTTCTGGTGCTGCCAAGACTTGCAGTCACAGTTGCGGTTTTGCCCGCTGACGGCATAATTACAGTAGCCGTTTCGGTAACAGTGTATGTATTATCTCCATTTTCTTTAACAGAATAGTTATTCTTGCTGTTTACGGAAGCGCCGTTTTCCTGCTCAGTAATACTCCAGGAAAATGCTTCATTGTCATACGCCTCGGAGTATGTTGCGTTAGTAACCGTCGCAATTACATCGTACGACATACCGTTATAAAAGTTTGTCGTATTCGCTGTCAGTTCGAAGTTGTCATCAACCTCTGCCAACACGGTAACAGGTGCGGATAGTATCATTATCACTGCAAGCAGTAATGACGCTACCTTTTTGAATTTGAACATAATTTCACATCCTTAAACTTAATAAATTTATTATAACAAATTGTTTGTATAAAATCAAGTGTATAACTATTAAGACGTTGCGCTATGAAAAGCGATTGTTTTTTATTGTTATCTCCCCTACATTTATCCGCTTTATCTGCCCATCGGTTTGCTCAATGGTGAATGTGCCAAGCGGCGTTTTGTCGCTGCCGTTTTG